>JAAFHE010000059.1 GCA_013298265.1 Lysobacterales bacterium
GCGTCGTGTAGACCGGTACATAGCCCTTGTCGGTGAGCTGGTGTTCGACGCGTTCGGCGGCGGTCTGCATGCAACTACTCCGGCGAGAGCGCAAACGACTGCGCGGCCTGGGCAGTGTAGGCGCAGCGGCGCGCAACAGGATTGCTTTATTGCGCGATAAGTCAGTTTCAGCGCAATATTTCACCGATTTCACTACGGTGTGCGCAATGTATGTCAGATAGCGGTCTGGACCGGATTGATCTTCGCATCCTTGAGGTGCTGCAACGCCACGGCCGCATCACCAATACCGAACTGGCCGAGACCATCAGCCTGTCGGCCTCGGCCTGCCTGCGCCGGGTGCAGCGGCTGGAGCAGGCCGGCGTGATCAGCGGCTACGCGGCCCGCATCGAACCCCGCGCGATCGGCCTCGGCCTGCAGGCCTTCGTGCGCGTGCAGCTGGCGCGCCACGACGCCCAGTCCATCGAGCATTTCATCCAGCGCATAGCCGAATCCGGCGAAGTCGTCGCCTGCCATGCGCTGACCGGCGACATGGACTATCTGCTGCACGTCGTCGTCGAAGACCTCGACCATTTCTCGCGCTTCCTGCTCGACCGGCTGCTCAACGATTCGGGCGTGGCCGACGTGAATTCGAGCTTCGTGCTGCGCACGGTCAAGCAGACCGGCGCGCTGCCGCTATAGCGTCAATTGGCTGCGACACGGACCTGGGCCGGATCACGACAGCGCAGCCAGCCGATGCGCCGGCTGCCGCCGGCGCGAAGCTCGGCCTCGGCCGTGCGCTCGAAGTGGAGCGTGTCGGCGCGCACGGCGATGTAGCCGTTCACACCATCGGCGGCGCTGCAGTCGCCATCAACACGCAGCCGCGCCGGCAGCGGCACAGCGAGATTGCCGTCGCTGTGCAGCACGAGATCCTGCGCCCCGTCCGCGGCTACCTGCAGTGCGATGCGAAGACGGGACTGCAGCGGCTGCTGTTCGATCACCGCCCGCAGGGTGCGCAGCGACCACGCCCGCTCGTCGCCCTCGCGCGGCAGGCGGAACCAGGCGAAGCCGGCGAGATTCGGATAGGCGCGCGCACTCAGCTGCGCGATCAGCATCGCCACCTCGCGTGGATCGACCTTGAGTTCGCGCGAGCCGGCGCTGCGCTGCGGCAGTCGCTGTTCGCTCTCGACCGCGGCGATACGCCCGTCGAGATCGAGTTTCAGCCGCGCCCCGTAGGCCGGCAATGCAACGAGAAACGGCTTGTTCGCGCTGCGCCGTGACCAGTCGGCGACCCATTGCGCCGCAGGCACGGGATCGAACAGACCGCTGGCCGGATCACGCACTGCATGCACCTGCAGCACACTGGAATCGACCTGGGCCAGCACCGCATCGAGTTCCGCCGCGTTGCGCCAGGCCGGCAGCGCGGTGATCGACAGCGTGCCGCTTGTCAGTACCGTCGCGCGAATGTCGGCGAGCAGACGCGCGTAGTCGGCGAGCTTCGACGTCGCGCAGTCGTAGTCGATTTCGAGCGTGCCGGCGCCGTGACCCTCGCTGCGCCAACGCCGGAGTTCCTGGTCGATCAGGCCCGGTACACGACCGCGCAATCGATCATCGGTCAGCGAACCGTCGATGCGCACGACGGCGATCACGGGCAGGCCGGTCGCCTTCAACGCGTCCCAGTCCACGTCCGGACTCGTCGCGACGTAGCCGGCACGGTCCACCTGCAGCACGAGCACACGCAGCGACGCCGCGAACGCGCGCGATTCGCCGACCGCGGCGACCAGGGATGGATCCCACGAGCGCTGCCAGATGTACACGCTGTGGGGAAGCGGCGACGGCGGGGAGCTGCACGCCGCCGGCAGGAACACGATCGCGACAAGTAGGCTTGCGCAAACCCGATGCAACATCCGGCGCCGGCCCGAGGCGTGTTTCATGCGGGCAAGCTTCGTAGTACGGACGGCGCCGATGCGCCGCGCTCGTGCGCCGGTACCGCGTCAGTGCACGGTCGGCGGCGCATCGTCATCCCTGCGCCGGCGCGGAAATTCCAGGATTACGCCGCGATCGTCCGGCACGCGCTGCCACAGCACCGGCACCTGCGCCGGCCGCGGCAGCTCGTAGGTATCCTTCTCGGCGGCCAGTGCGGCGGCCGCGGCTTCCTCTTCGAGTTCCCAGCTCGGCCGCGGCAGCGGTGCCGCCGGATCGCGCCGCTGCCAGAGGAACGCGGCAATCGTCCCGGCCAGCGCGCCGCTGAGATGCGCTTCCCACGACACGCCGAGCTCGCGGGGCAATACGGTCAGCAGCATGCCGCCGTAGAGGAAGAACACAACCATCGCGACGACCATCGCATTGCGGTCGCGCCGCAGCAGTCCCAGCACGAACAGGTAAAACATCAGGCCGTGCGTCACTCCGCTCGCGCCGATATGCCAGGACGGACGGCCGATCAGCCAGGTGCCCAGGCCGCCGAGCAACCAGATGAAAATCAGTGCGCGCCAGGAGCCGCTGGGGTAGTTGAAGCGTGCCAGCGCCAGCAGTACCGCCAGCGGCAGGCTGTTCATGATCAGGTGCTCGAACGATCCGTGCACCAGTGGCGACGTCACCACGCCGAGCAGACCGTACCCGTCCAGCGGACGCACCCCGAAATCGCTGAAATCCAGGCCGGCGGCGACTTCGACGAGTTTCACGAGCCACAGCACGGCGACGAACGCCAGGGCGAGCAGGCTCGCGCGCTTGAGCTGCGGCGTGTCGCGGGGGGGAACGGTAGCGGTCGTATCCATTGGCGCGAGGTTGGGGCGGTACCGGGGCAGTCAAGGGAAGCAAACCGCACGCGCGCCGCGCGCACTGCCGGCCCGGACATCCGGCGCCGGCATTGCGCGCAATAACGCAACTTGCAGCGTCCGCCGCGACAGATTGCACAAGCCAGACGCAATGTTCCCGGCCAACCATTCGCTACGACCTTTTGCAGGGGCGGCACGCGGGCGGCATGAGCTAGCCTTGACGGATCGTCCGGGAGAGAACCATGTCGCCATTCCGTATCGCCGCGTCGCTGCTTGCCCTGGCCCTGGCCTTCCCGGTCAGCGCCGCCGATTCCGCCGCCGACCGCTTCAAGAACCTGTACGAGCGCGAATGGGCCTGGCGCCTGCGCGAGAGCCCGCAGTTCGCCAGCTATCTCGGTGACCGGTCGCGCGACGTCGAACTCGGCCATGTCGACGAACCGAGCCAGCTACGCCGCCTCAAGGAGCTCGAAGCGTTCCAGCGCGAGCTCGAGGCGATCCCCGCCGACCAGCTCGATCCCGCGGACACGATCAACTACGCGATCTACCGCAGCCAGCTCGCCAATCGCATCAACGGCCTGCGGCTCAAGGACTATCTCCTGCCGATGACATCGGACTCGAGCTTCTACGCCGATCTGATGCAGATGCCCGAATCGCAGAAGCTCAAGTCCGCGGGCGACTACCGTGCCTACATCGCCAAGCTCACCGCGATCCCGGCCTATTTCGACGAACACATCGTGCTGCTGCGGCAGGGCGTCAAGATCGGCATGACCTTGCCGCAAGTCGTGCTGCAGGGCCGCGATGGCCCGCTGCGCGAGATCGCGGAAGGCAAGGATCTCGCGAAGAATCCGTTCTATCAGCCGTTCACCAAGCTGCCGTCCGATATCTCCGCTGAAGAGGCCGCGGCGCTGCGCCGCGAGGGCGAGGAGGCCGTGCGCAAGCATGTCGTGCCGGCGTACGCGAAGCTGCTGAAATACTTCGTCGACGACTACGTGCCGCATGCGCGCAAGACACTCGGCGCGTATGCGATGCCGAACGGCAAGGCCTACTACCAGCAGCAGATCCGCGAGTACACGACGCTCGAGTCCTCGCCGGACGAAATCCATGCGATCGGTCTGGGTGAAGTGGCGCGGATTCGCGCAGAAATGGAAAAAGTCATGAAGGAAGCAAAGTTCGACGGCGACTTCGCCGCGTTCCTGACCTTCCTGCGCAGCGACGCGCAGTTCTACGCCAAGACACCGCGCGAACTGCTGATGACCGCCCGCGACATCGCCAAGCGCATCGACGGCGAGCTGCCGAAATACTTCGGCAAGCTGCCGCGCCTGCCCTACGGCGTCGTGGCAGTGCCCGCGGCCATCGCACCGTATTACACGACCGGGCGCTACAGCGGCGCGCCGGCCGACGGCAAGACCGCCGGCTTCTATTGGGTCAACACCTGGAAGCTCGAGGCGCGCCCGCTGTATGCCTTGCCCGCACTGACCCTGCACGAAGCGGTACCCGGCCATCATCTGCAGGGCGCGCTGGCCAGTGAACAGGGCGAGCAGCCGCCGTTCCGCCGCTACAGCTATATCTCCGCCTTCGGCGAAGGCTGGGCGCTGTACGCGGAACACCTCGGGGTCGAGATGGGCATCTACGAAACACCGTACGAACACTTCGGCCGCCTGACCTATGAAATGTGGCGCGCCTGCCGCCTGGTCGTCGACACCGGCATCCACGCCAAGCAGTGGACCCGCGAACAGGCGCTCGCGCTGCTGCGCGACAACACCGCGCTGTCCGAACACGAAATCACTACCGAAGTGGATCGCTACATCTCCTGGCCGGGCCAGGCGCTGAGCTACAAGCTTGGCGAACTGCGCATCCGCGAGCTGCGCGCCAAGGCCGAACGCGAGCTCGGCACGCACTTCGATCTGCGCGCGTTCCACGACGCAGTGCTATCGCTGGGCTCGGTTCCGCTGCCGCTGCTCGACCAGCGTGTCGAACAGTTCATCCGCGAGGGCCGCACGCAGCCACAGTAGTTTTTCCATCGCGCCCCGGCCGTGCCCTTTCCGTTTTCCCTGTACTGCTGCGCCTAGCCGACCGCGCCATGTACCTGGCCAGGCGCACCGGAAGCAACGAGGTTGTCAGCGGCGAGATGCCGCTGATGTGATGCCCGGTCATGGCGCAACGGCCGCAGATCGGACAAACAAACAGAGGCGGCCTTTGCGGCCGCCCCTGGCTGACTTCTGCCGTACCCGCCGTATGTCTATTTGGAAATATCCACATCCTTGGTCTCGCGCAGGAACAGGCTGCCGACGACGAAGGTGAACAGCGCGATCACGATCGGATACCACAGGCCCTGGTAGATGTTGCCGGTCGCCGCGACCAGGGCGAAGGCGGTGGTCGGCAGGAAGCCGCCGAACCAGCCGTTGCCGATGTGGTAGGGCAGGCTCATCGAGGTGTAGCGGATGCGGGTCGGGAACAGTTCGACCAGCCATGCCGCGATCGGGCCGTAGACCATCGTCACGTACAGCACGAGCAGCGTCAGCAGCAGGAACACCATGAAGCGGTTGATCTGGGTCGGATCGGCCTTGTCGGGATAGCCCGCGCCGGTGACGGCCGCGCCCATCGCCCCCGTGAAGGTCGTGATCTGCGCCTTGAACTGGTCGGCGGTCAGGCCTGCGCCGTCGAAACTCGGTATGACCGTGGTGCCGATCCTCACCTGGGCGATCGTACCGGGCGACGCGGCTTCATTGATGTAAGGAATGTTCTTGCCGGCCAGATAGCCCTTGACGATGTCGCAGGAGCTGCGGAACGTCACATGCGATTTCAGCTCACCTGGCACGAACTGGAATGCGCATTGCTGCGGATCCGCGACCACGGTGATCGGCGAGGCCGCGCTGGCCGCTTCGAGAGCCGGACTGCCGTAGTGGGTCAGCGCCTTGAAGATCGGGAAGTAGGTCAGCGCGGCGATCAGGCAGCCCGCCATGATGATGGGCTTGCGGCCTATCTTGTCCGACAGCCAGCCGAACACCACGAAGAACGGCGTTGCAGCCAGTAGCGCCGCAGCCATGAGCAGGTTCGCCGTCGTCGCGTCGATCTTCAGTGTCTGGGTCAGGAAGAACAGGGCGTAGAACTGGCCGGCGTACCAGACCACGGCCTGACCGGCCGTTGCACCCAGCAGCGCCAGCAGCGCGATCTTGCCGTTGCTGGAAAAGAAGCTCTCCTTGATCGGCGATTTCGAGCCCTTGCCTTCGGCCTTCATCTGCTGGAACAGCGGCGATTCGTTGAGCTGCAGGCGGATCCACACCGAAATGCCGAGCAGCACGACCGAGAGCAGGAAAGGAATGCGCCAGCCCCAGGCTTCGAAGGCTTCGCTGCCGAGCCAGGTGCGGCAACCCAGGATCACGAGCAGGGAGAGGAACAGGCCTAGCGTCGCGGTGGTCTGGATGAAGCTCGTGTACAGACCGCGCTTGCCCGGCGGCGCGTGTTCGGCGACATAGGTCGCCGCGCCGCCGTATTCGCCACCCAGTGCCAGTCCCTGCAAAAGTCGCAATGTGATCAAAATCACCGGCGCGGCGATGCCGATGCTGGCATAGCTCGGCAGGATGCCGACCAGGAAGGTCGACAGACCCATGATCACGATCGTGACAAGGAAGGTGTACTTGCGGCCGATCAGGTCGCCGAGGCGACCGAACACGAGCGCGCCGAACGGACGCACCGCAAAGCCCGCGGCGAAAGCGAGCAGCGCGAAGATGAAGCCGCTGGTCGGGCTGAGCGCGGTGAAGAACTGCTTGGCGATGATCGCCGCGAGCGAACCGTAGAGATAGAAGTCATACCACTCGAACACGGTGCCGAGGCTCGACGCGAAGATGACGCGCTTGTGGCCCTGGGTGAGCGGTGCTCCGCCCACGGAGACGGCGGAGTTGGGAACGCTAGCCATGGTGGTGCTCCTCAGAACGAGTACTTGGCCAGGAACTGCAGGCGATTGATGTCGCCCTCGGCACCGCTCTCGACTTCGCGCCGGCCAAGCATGTACTCGACGCCCACATCAAGCTTGGGCAACGGCGAGTAGATGAAGTTGAGGCGGAAGCTCTGCGAGCTCTTGGTGACGCCGGTTCCGGTGAAGGCCACGGGATTGTCGTAGTCGCTGCGCGCGTACATCAGGTTGCTGCGCAGCTTCTTGTTGGCGAAGACATGCCGCCAGGCGACATAGCCGGCGAAACCGTCGATGCCTTCCAGGTCGTTGCTGAGGTCGAGCACCGAATCGGAGGTCACGCCCAGCCCGATGTAGCGGCTGATCGCGCCGGCGCTCACCTGATAGCGGATGTCGTTGTACTCGCCGATGGTGAACTTGCCGCTGACGCCGATCGCGCCGCCGAACTGGCTGTCCTTGATGGCCGGCGTGGTGCCGGCGGCCGGACGATCTATGCGCAGGTCGCGCAGCAGACCGGTGATGCCGAAGTGGCCCCAGGTGCCTTTCCACGTATAGCGCGCGGCGAGATCGGGTACCGCGCCGCGGTCGGAACTGGCCGCGGCGCCACCACCGCGCGGAATGATCGTGGTCTGCGGATCTTCGAGCGAGATCTGGAAATTGCCCCGGGTGTAGCGAATCTGCGGCTGGCGCACGAACACCACGCCATCGGTCGGACCGATCAGATCGGCCGTCTCGGGCAGCGCCGCCGTATCCATGAACGTGGACCAGGTCTGGCCGGCCAGCCACGTGTTCCAATAGGCGTAGGCGTGGCGCAGCGTGACGCCGTAGGTGTTGGTCGCGTTCTCGTTGCCGAGTGCACCGCCGAAGAAATCCCATTCGACGAACGCGCCGAGCTTGTCGCTATTGTCGGTGACGGTGTCGATGCCGATGTTCAGACGCGAGAACTTCGCGCCGGCATCGTAATCGGTGCCCGAGCCGCGGCCACCGACCGGCGTCTGCCCCGGCACATAGAGGTCGCGGCCGCTGGCCGAATCGGCAAACTGGCCCGAGTCAGTGCGTGTGAGCGCGAAGTCGGTCTTCATGAAACCTCCGATCTTCACCGTCGTGCCGGGACTGCCACCCGGCGTGAGCGTGGTGACCTGGATCGGCAGCTTCACGCCAGCAGCGGCTGGACCGGCGGCAGCGGGCGCGGTCGCCGGTGCCGCGGCAGTTGCCTTCTTCTGTGCGTCGACAGCGGCCTTCAGTTCGGCCAGCTGCTGTTCGAGTTGCGCAATGCGGCTTTCGAGCGCCGCTTCGCTGCGGCTGTCGGCGTGCGCAGCTCCGCTCAGCGACAACAGCAGGGCAGCGGCCAGTACGGTGCGGCGTAGTGAAAAAAGATGCGAGACAGCCATTGAACGACCCCTCCCAAGGTGTGTGGCGCGCCGAGGTTGCGCCCACCGATCCGGCGCGCCTATTCGCCATTGGTCGAAGCGCAGCGGCGTTTCGACTAAAGTCGGATTGGTTGTGCATAAGCCTCGGATACTGTTGATGCAACGCAGCAGGGGAGGGGCGCTGTCGGCGCGATACTTTGATGATTTATATATAAATATATAAAGGGACGATATCATGTCGAACAAGATTTATCCGGTTGACGAAGCCTACGCCGGGAAGACGCGCGTAACGCGGGCGCAGTACGACGCGCTGTACGCCGAGTCGGTCGACGATCCGGAGGGCTTCTGGGCGCGTACGGCCCAGCGGCTGGACTGGATCACGCCGTTCACCCAGGTCAAGGACGTGTCGTTCGCCGCCGACGATCTGCACATCCGCTGGTTCGGCGATGGTGCGCTGAACGTCTCGGCAAACTGCCTGGACCGCCATCTCGCTACCCGGGGCGACAAGACCGCGATCATCTTCGAAGGCGACGATCCGGCCGAGTCGCGCCGCATTTCCTATCGCGAGCTGCATGCGGAGGTCTGCCGCGCAGCCAACCTGCTGCGCAATCTCGGCGTTGCCAAGGGCGAGCGCGTTGCGATCTATCTGCCGATGATTCCCGAGGCCGCCGTGGCCATGCTGGCCTGCGCCCGCATCGGCGCGGTGCACTCGGTCGTGTTCGGCGGCTTTTCGCCGGACTCGCTGGCCGGTCGCATCGCCGACTCGCAGTGCAAACTCGTCATCACCGCCGACGAGGGACTGCGCGGCGGCAAGAGGGTCCCGCTCAAGGCGAACGTGGACGAGGCGCTGACGCGGCCCGGCACGACGTCGGTGGAAACTGTGCTCGTGGTCCGCCGCACCGGTGCGCCGATCGCTATGCAGACGCCGCGCGACCGCTGGTGGAGTGCGTTGATCGCCGAGCAGGCCAGCGAATGCGCGCCCGAAGCGGTGAACGCGGAAGATCCATTGTTCATTTTGTATACATCCGGCTCGACCGGCAAACCCAAGGGGGTGCTGCATACCAGCGGCGGCTACCTCACCTACGTCAGCTACACCCACGAGTGCGTATTCGACCTGCGCGAGGACGACATCTACTGGTGCACCGCCGACGTGGGCTGGGTCACCGGGCATTCGTACGTGGTCTATGGGCCGCTCGCCAACGGCGCGACGACGGTCATATTCGAGGGTGTGCCGAACTGGCCGGACGTCAGCCGCTTCTGGCAGGTCGTGGACAAGCACAGAATCACGATCTTCTACACCGCGCCGACCGCGATCCGCGCACTGATGCGCGAAGGCGAGGAGCCGGTGCGGCGCACATCGCGCGCATCCATCCGCCTGCTCGGCACGGTCGGCGAACCGATCAATCCGGAAGCCTGGGAGTGGTATCACCGCGTCGTCGGCGACGGCCGCTGTCCGATCGTCGATACCTGGTGGCAGACCGAGACCGGCGGCGCGCTGATCACGCCGCTGCCGGGCGCGATCGACACCAAGCCGGGCTCGGCAACCAAGCCGTTCTTCGGCGTCAAGCCGGCCATCGTCGATGCCAACGGCGTCGTGCAGGAAGGCGCCTGCGAAGGAAACCTGATCCTGACCGACTCCTGGCCCGGCCAGATGCGCACGGTGTACGGCGACCACGAGCGTTTCGTCGACACTTACTTCCGCACCTATCCCGGTGCCTATTTCACCGGCGACGGCGCGCGACGCGACGCGGACGGCTACTACTGGATCACCGGCCGCGTCGACGATGTGATCAACGTCTCGGGCCACCGCATCGGCACCGCCGAAGTGGAAAGCGCACTGGTCTCGCATCCGAAGGTGGCCGAGGCAGCCGTGGTCGGCTGTCCGCACGACATCAAGGGCCAGGGCATCTATGCCTATGTCACGCTCAAGGTCGGCGAGAACGGCAGCGACGAGCTGCGCAAGGAACTGGTCAACTGGGTGCGCAAGGAGATCGGTCCGATCGCCTCGCCCGACTACCTGCAGTGGGCGCCGGGCCTGCCCAAGACACGCTCCGGCAAGATCATGCGCCGCATCCTGCGCAAGATCGCCGAGAACGCGACCGATCAGCTCGGCGATACCTCGACCCTGGCCGATCCCGGCGTAGTGCAGAACCTCGTCGATCAACGCCTGATCCGCGGGTGACCGCGACCGTCCGCCCAACCGCGCCGACCGGTGACCGCTTGCGGCAATGCCATTGCCGCAAGCGACGGCGGATGCGATCCTCGGGCGTATGACCGAAATCCTGATCGCCGACGATCATCCGTTGTATCGCGACGCGCTGCGCCGCGCACTGCATCAGGCTGCACCCGGCGCCAGCCTGTTCGAGTCGGCGACCGTGCCGGAGCTGTTGGCCCTGGTCGAAGCGCATCCGGAAGCGGAGCTGCTGCTGCTGGATCTGCACATGCCCGGCGCGCGCGGTTTTTCTGCACTGGCGCATCTGCGCGGTCAGTATCCGGGCCTGCCGGTCATCGTCGTGTCGGCCCACGAGGAAGCCAGCGTCGCGCGTCGCGCACTCGCCCACGGCGCGGCCGGCTACATCCCGAAATCGAGTTCCGCAGAAACCATCGTTGAAGCCATCGGCCACGTGCGCGACGGCGAGATCTGGATGCCCGCGTCGATGGGTTCGGCGTCGACGCCATTGCGCGACGATGAAGCGCAGATCGCCGCGCGCGTGGCCGAGCTGACACCGCAGCAGTTCCGCGTGCTGGCGATGATCGCCGAAGGTCTGCTCAACAAGCAGATTGCCTACGAGCTCGGTGTGTCCGAAGCCACGGTCAAGGCGCACATGACTGCAATCATGCGCAAGCTGGGCTGCAACAACCGCACGCAGGTCGCGCTGGCCGCGAGCCAGCTCGCGCTGGATCCGAACACGGCGCTGCCGCCGGCGGATGTGGAAGACAGCTGAGCAGGCGGGCTACGGACCCGGTGTCGAGCAGCAGCGAATGCCGCTGCCGGAACGTCAATACACACTCATCTTCATGCCGATGACTTCGTCGCGGCGGATCTGCACATCGCCGACAGCAGCGCGCGCAGTGCGGCCGGCTTGACCGGCTTGTGCAGCAAGGCGTAGTGGCGCAGCCGCGCACGCTGCTTGAGTTCCGGGCTGCGATCAGCCGTGAGCAGCG
>JAAFHE010000596.1 GCA_013298265.1 Lysobacterales bacterium
GAACTCGACGCGGCCGTACGGCTCGTGGTTGCGCGGGGGCGACTGATGGAGCAGGCCGCCGGTGGGGCGATGTTGTCCGTCACACTTACCGAAGACGAAGCCCTGGGCTCAGTCGGTGCTGGCGTCGACCTTGCGGCGATCAACGGGCCGCGGCTGTGCGTGTTGTCCGGCGACCGTGACGCGCTGGAGGCGATCCGCGCGCGTCTGGCGACGCGGCTCGTGGAATGCCATTGGCTCGACGAGCGATACGCATTCCATTCCGCGCGGATGGATGCATTGCTCGCGGCTTTTCGTGAAGAGGTTGTCGCTGCAAAACCCCGTGTGCCTGCCATTCCGTTCATGTCCAACGTGACCGGCCGTCCGATCAGCGACGACGAGGCGTGTGATCCGGACTACTGGGTGCGCCAGCTACGCAGCACCGTCCGCTTCTATCCGGCGCTGGCTCACGCTTCCGCCGCGCAGCGTTGGCAGTGGCTGGAAGTAGGGCCCGGTCAGGTGCTGACGACCTTGGTGAGGCGCAGTCGCCTGGGGACGGAGGAAGACGTGCTGGCCAGCCTGCCGCATGCTCAGGCCGATGGCACGCCGTCAGCCCAACTCATGCGGACGCTGGGCCAGCTTTGGAGCCAGGGACGTGCCCTCGACAACAAGGGGCTGTTCGCCGCCGGGCGGCGCAGCAAAATCCCGCTGCCGGGACATCCGCTGGAGCGCTGCAGGCACTGGATCGACGCTGGCGTCGCACCGCTCGCGGAGCCGGTAGGTCCTGCCGTTTCGGACCATGCGGACTTCCATGTGCCGGTCTGGTATCAGTCTGCACGACAGGAAGACCGCGCTGCGGACGATGCCGACTGGCTCGTGCTGCCGGATCGCGGAGGTGTCGCCGATGTCTTGCTGCAGCGACTGCGGCAGTTGGGCGCGCATGCGCAGGTACTGTCATTGGACACTGCGGAGAATCGGCTTTTCGATGCGACACCGCGGCGCGAGGATCTGCGCCTGCAGGTCGTCGATCTGCGCGGATTGGACATTCATGCGGATCAGCAGTCGACTGACGACCTTTGCACGCTGACACTCGACCTTTGCCGGCTGTTCTCGCGCGTCTCCGAGATCCCGCAAGCCGACAAAGTCGCTATTGTGCTTGTCAGTCGTTCGGCCTGTGCCGTCGACGGGAGCGAATCGTTGTGTCGTGCCGCGGCAGCGTTCGCGCCGTTCGCCACCATCGCTGCGCAGGAGCTGCCAGGGCTCAGCGTGCGTCACATCGATCTTGCGCTGGGCGGCGTGGAGGCTGCAGCCGAAGACGTTCTGCGGGAATGCTTGCGGGATGACGCGGTGACGACGGTGGCCTTGCGCCGCGGACACCGCTATCTCAGGCGCTTCGAGCGTACGGGTCTTCCGCGGGCGGCACGTGTCCGCCTGCGCGAGCGCGGCTGTTACCTGATCACTGGCGGACTGCGCGGTATCGGTCTGACATTGGCTCGCCATCTGGGCGTCGTGTGGCGCGCGCGCGCGGTGCTGCTGGGACGCACCTTGCTGCCGGCAGCCGAGGACTGGGACGCGTGGCTAGCGCAACACCCGGCGGATGACCCGATTTCATCCGTAGTGCAAACGATTCGCGATGTCCGTGCTGCCGGTGGCGACGTGCTGGTGCTCGCCGGCGACGTTGCTGACGGTGCTGCCATGACCTACGTACAGCAACGCGTCCACGCGGTGTTCGGCGCGCTCGACGGCATCGTGCATGCTGCGGGCGTGGCCGATGCCGCGCAGATCGCCGCCCTGAGCATCCGGGATATCCGCCGTGTCGTCGACGCCAAGGTCACGGGAAGCGAGTTGCTGCATCGCCTGTTCCACCAGGATGAGCTGGACTTCATCCTGCACTGTTCGTCGCAGCACGCGGTAAAGGGCGGGCTGGGACGCGTCTCTTATGCAATCGCCAACGCGGTTCTCGATTCCGATGCTTGCCGGCAGAGCACGCCGAGGGATTGTCCGGTGATTTCGGTCGCCTGGTGCAGCTGGTCCGAGACCGGCATGGCCGCGGTGGGTGCGTCAGACCGCACTGGGCCGGCCGCGAACGAAGAATGGTCGGCCGGGTCATTGACCAATCGAGAAGGCGTGGTCCTGTTCGAGCAAGCACTCGCACTGGCGGCGCCGCACGCGGTGGTCTCGAAAGTCGACTTCAATCGCGTGATCCAGGATTTCGCCGAGGCTCAACGCGTGCGTCTGGCGCAATTTGCCGACGTCGGGACCGAGCATCGCGGCCGACCATCGGGACTCGGCCATGACTATGTGCCTCCCGAATCATCGATTGAAGAGGGGGTGGCCAGCATCTGGAGTGAATTGCTGGGCTTCAGTCCCATCGGTCGCGACGACAATTTCTTTGAACTGGGCGGAAATTCGCTGTTGCTGGCGCAGGCGGCCATGCGTTTGCGCGAAACGTTTTCCGTTGATGTCGCCATGCAGGATCTGTATGCGGCGCTCACCGTCAAAGACCAGGCGCGCCGCGTCGCGGACTCGCAAGGCGCTGGGCCGGAGGCGGACCGGCTCACGGCGATGCTGGCGGAATTGGAGTCGCTCTCCGACGAGGAGATCGCCGTGATGTTGAATCAATCGTAGTGGGACACTTCCGATGCGGATGACGCCTGAACTCGCCGAACGGATCAAGCACCTCTCGCCGGAGAGGCAGCAGTTGCTGTTGCTCAAACTGGCAGCCGAACAGGGCAATGCCACGGTTCAGCGCCTGCCGGACCGTCAGGCATCTGCACCGATGTCGTTCTCGCAGCAGCAGCTATGGTTCATGACACAGCTGGAGGGTGCCAGCGCGAAATACAACATGCCATGCGCCTACCGGCTGATCGGTCGCATGGACGTTCCGGCGATGACACGCGCGCTGCAGGAAATCGTGCGCCGACACGAGGTGCTGCGGACCGCGTTCCGCGACGTGGAAGGCGAGCCAGTCCAGATCGTGGACCATGCCTACGTACTGGACGTGCCCTTCATCGACCTGTCTGCGCTGCCGGAATCGCCGCGGGAAGAACGCATCACGCAGCTCATCCAGGAGAACATCGACTGGCACTTCGATGTTGCGAAAGTCCCGTTGGTGCGCATGCTGATCGTGCGTGCGACGCCTGACGACCATGTGCTGATCATGAATCTGCACCACATCATCTACGACGGCCGCTCAAAGGGCATTCTGCTGGTCGAGATGGCTGCGCTCTACGATGCGCTGCGTCATGGTGGCACGGTGCAGGGTGTATTGCCGGAGATGCACCTGCAGTACCGCGACTATTCGGCGTGGCAGCGCTCGGCGGGCCAGCAGGACGTATGGCGGCGCCAGTTGGCGTACTGGCGCGACAAG
>JAAFHE010000595.1 GCA_013298265.1 Lysobacterales bacterium
GGGAAGATGCCCGAGATCAAGGCACTGTTTGGCCTGTTTCCGATGAGTCGCGACGGCGGGCTGCAGGTTGAAATCGCGGACCTGCATTTCCGCATGAGCGACCTCTATGCGGCGACCCCGAACATTCGCGACTTCGTGCGCATCGATGTACTCGCGGGTGATCTCGACGCCGCGTTGGCCGCACCGGGAAAGATCGCCATCTCCCGGCGCGAAGCGACCCGCCTGTTCGGCGCCGGTGACCCGGTCGGCAAGACAATCACGCACACCCGGGGCAAATGGACGGTCGCGGCGGTATTCGACGATATGCCGATCAATACGCATTTTCGCTTCGACAGCCTCATCTACGCCAATCCGAATCGCGAAGCGGAACAGTTCTGGGGCTACACCTATGTGCAAGTGGCGGATAACGCCGATACGGCTGCGCTAGCCGTGCGGATCCGCGACCAGATCAACCAGCGTTCCTTCCAGCGTTGGCAAATCGCGCTGATGCCGGAGAGGCAAATCCACCTGAAGTCGGGCAACAACGAAAAGACCGTCGATATCTGCATCGCGCTGACCCTGCTGCTTATTAGCATTGCCAGCTTCAACTTCGTCAACATGAGCACAGCCCAGGTCGCACAGCGGGCCAAGGAAGTCGGCGTACGCAAGGCCCTCGGTGCGACACGCTCGCAGTTGATCACCCAGTTCCTGGTCGAGTCGACCCTGGTGGCCATCGTCGCTGCGGTGGTTGCAGGGATCATTGTGCAGTTGAGTCTGCACTGGTTCGCCGCGCTCGTTGGCACCCAGGTTTCGGTGAACTACTTCGGTACGCTTGGAGTAAATCTGGTCTTCTTGACACTGATCGTCGGCGTGCTGGCGGGCCTATATCCCGCGTTCTTCATTTCCTCCTTCAATGCCAAGCGTGTGCTTAGCGGCGACCTGCAGCGAGGCACCGCCGCGATCATCGTGCGCAAGACCCTGCTGGTATTGCAGTCGGCCTTTTCAGTCGGCCTGATCATCGCCACCTTGGTTGTACTGCAGCAGATTGGCTATCTGAGCAACCTGCCGGTTGGCTATGCCAAGACTCAGCGGCTGGAAGTCCGAGGCCTCGATCCAAAGACGATCTTCGATCTGCAGAACGCTGCGCTGGTAACCGAGCTGACGCGCATCGAAGGAGTGCGCAGTGCCGCGCCGTTTGATCGGTCACTGACCGAGGGCGCCGGATCGGTGATGGACATCATCTATCCGAAAACTCCGGATACAAAGAATGCCGCAAATTTCAGCGCGACGGGTTTCAACTTCATCGAGACTGTCGGACTGAAACTGGTCGCAGGGCGCGACTTTTCCGCAGAATTTCCAGGTGACTGGTATCACAAGGATGAGCAGGGACTGGAGCGCGCGGGCATTGTCATCACCGAGTCAATGGTCCGCAGCGCGGGCATCGCGACGCCAGCAGATGCGATCGGCCAGGTATTTCGTCTCGGCATCGATGGTCAGGCCGAACCGTTCAACGTCAACGTCGTCGGCGTCGTCGAAGATGTGAAAGTCGGATCGGTGAAAGTGCAGAGTCATCCGATCTTTTTCATTTGCGGCTACTCCTGGGCACCAGAAAGCACCTTGATCGTGCATGTCGATAATCAGCAGATCCCGCGTATCCGCGCTGATATCGCAAGAGTCGTCAAGCAGTTCCTGAGTATCGAGAACGCGGATATCCGTCTGGTTGAAGACAGTTACGAGGCGATCTATCGCTATGAGAAGCGTCAGGCAGAGCTAGTCCTGGTGTTCTCGAGCCTGGCCATCTTCCTGACCTGCATCGGGCTGTTCGGTCTTGCCGCGTTCAGCACCCAGCGGCGTAACAGGGAAGTGGCCGTTCGCAAAGTGCTCGGGGCTTCGCGGTTCGCGCTGGTCAATTTGCTGACGCGCGAATACCTCGTCCTGGTGGCCGTCAGTTCGTTGATCGCCTTTCCTGTCGCTTTCTATTTCACCAACGACTGGTTGAGCAACTTCAATGATCGCGTCGGGCATTCGCCGCTCAACTATGCCGCTGCGGCTGCATTGGTGCTGGGCATCGCCTGGCTGACGATTGCGGCGCTGGCGTTCCGTGCGGCCAGTGTGAGGCCGTCGGCGGCGTTGCGATACGACTGACGATGCCGTGAGGCAGGTGGGGACTGGTGTTTCGGACAAACCGCAGCGAGGGGCGAAATGGTCAACTTCTACAATTGTCCTTGGTTTCACGTGACACGGCCGGCGCCTACTGCGACATTGCGCCTGTTCTGTTTCCCCTACGCCGGTGGCAGCGCCAATATCTATCACGAGTGGGCAGACAGCCTGCCGCATGAAGTCGAAGTCATCGGCGTGCAATACCCCGGTCGCGGCAGCCGCTTTTCGGAGCCGTTGATCCCCACGTGCCAGGCCATGGTGGCGGCGCTGCTGCCGCAGATCCGTTTTTTGACCAATAAACCTTTCGCATTCTTTGGTCACAGCAACGGCGGACTGATCAGTTACGAGTTGGCGCGTGCGCTGCAGCGCGCCGGCAATCAGCACCAGGTTCACCATTTTGTTTCGGGCCATCGCGCCGTCCATCTGCCGCGGACTGGCCATGTTCTGCACACGCTGCCGGACGAGATGTTCCTGCGAGAACTGGAGCGGCTGGGCGGCACGCCGCCGGAACTGCTGGTCCAGCGCGAAATCCTCGAGCTGTTCATGCCGGTGCTGCGTGCCGATTTCTCACTCAGCGAGACCTACCAGTTCCCCGGAGGCGCTCCGCTGAAGTCCAATATGACGCTGCTCTGCGGTGAAGGCGACAGCGATGTTCCGGCGAACGACATGCTTCGCTGGGCAGAACTGATCGACGGCGAGATCGACCACATGTGCTTCGACGGCGATCACTTCTTCATTAATAGCCATCGGAAACAAGTGCTCGAACTTGTCGGCGAACGCCTTGGCGAGATAGTGGGGGCCGCAAAAGGCGAGCACCGCGCGGCATAGGAAAGGTGCGTGCGGGAATGGGACGTGGCGCGCCGAAATCGCGCCGCTGCGGGCGTTTTCGTCTCAGCCATTACCCGGGGCGAGGGCGCGGCAAGGTGCTGTGGGGCGCAATCGCAGCGCCGGCCTGGTTCGGGATGGTATGTCTACAAAAGTTTTTTACCAGAGTTGCCTTTAGATTCGTAGTGCATAAGGGTGATAGTAAAGCGGCGCGCAGGGGGGCGTGACGCATGCGGTTGACGGGGCATTCGTGTGTGGGGCGCTGGAATGGATCCGGTCGGACATGCTGCATGCAACACATGCGGTGGCCATTGCCGTGCCGCTGCTGCACTGGCAAGAGGGGCGGCAATGGCGGGGCTACCTTCGGGCCGGTGACCCGGTGT
>JAAFHE010000590.1 GCA_013298265.1 Lysobacterales bacterium
GGCGACGCGCAAGCCGACTACGTCGCGCCGGCCGGTGCGCGCGAGACGGCGCTGCAGACGCTGTGGCAGCAGATTCTCGGCCAGATCGCGATCAGCGTGGAAGCGAACTTCTTCGACATCGGCGGCCATTCGCTGATCGCGACGCGTCTCGTCAGCGCCATTCGCGTGCAGATGAAACTCGAACTGCCGGTCCGTGCGGTATTCGAGTGCCCGACTGTGCGCACGATGGCGGCATATCTCGACAGTCTCGGCGCCGAGGCTGTCGCCCTCCCGCCGATCGCCGCGCTCGCGCAGAAGGACGACCTGCCGGCGTCTTTTGCACAGCAGCGCCTGTGGTTCATCGACCAGCTCGAAGGCGGCAGCAGTCAATACAACATGCCGGGCGCGTACCGCTTCCGCGGCGCGCTCGATCTGGGCGCCGTGCGCAGCGCGATCGCTCAAATTCTCGATCGCCACGAATCGCTGCGCTGCAGCTTCCGCGACGAGGCCGGAACGCCGCGGGTCCGCGTGCGCGCGCAATATGAACTGCCGTTTCGCGAGATCGACCTGCGCGCGCTGCCTCGCGAGCAGCAGGAACGCGAGATCGCGGCGTTCGTGGCGAGCGACGCTGCGCGCGTGTTCGATCTCGCGCACGATCTGCTGCTGCGCGTTACGGCGCTGAGCGTATCGGCCGAGGAACACGTGCTCGTGTTGAACATGCACCACATCGCGTCCGACGGCTGGTCCCTTGGCGTGCTGGTGCGTGAATTCGGCGCCTTGTATTCGGCGGCCCGCAGCGGCCCCCCGGCGCAGTTGCCTGCGCTGGCGGTGCAGTACGGCGACTACGCGGTGTGGCAGCGCAACTGGCTGCAGGGCGAAGTGCTGGTGCGGGAGCTGGACTACTGGCGTGCGCGCCTGGCGGGGCTGCCGCCGGTGCATACGTTGCCGCTGGACCGTGTCCGTCCGGCCGTGCAGACCTTCGCCGGCCGCACGTACAAGCAGCGCCTCGATGCGGACCTGCTGGGCAGCCTCAAGAACGTCTGTCGTCAGCACGACGTGACGCTGTTCATGCTGCTGCAGACGGCGTTCGCCGTGCTCGTCGCGCGCTACAGCGGCCAGACCGACGTGGTCATGGGCACGCCGATCGCCGGCCGTACGCGGGCCGAGCTCGAAGGCCTCATCGGCTTTTTCGTCAACACGCTCGTGCTGCGCACGGATCTGTCCGATACACCGGTTTTCAGCGACCTGCTCGCACGCAGCCGGCAGCACATCCTCGATGCCTACGCGCACCAGCACATTCCGTTCGAGATGCTGGTCGACGAACTCAAGCCGGTTCGCTCGCTGAGCCACAGCCCGATCTTCCAGCTGCTGTTCGCGCTGCAGAACAACGAGGTCGGCGAACTGCAACTGGCCGACCTGACGCTGATGCCGCAGACGCGCCAGTCGGAGATCGCCAAGTTCGACCTGTCGCTGTTCCTGACCGAACGCGGCGAACAGCTGCACGCGAACTGGGAATACAACCTCGACCTGTTCGATCACGCCACGATCGAGCAACTCGCCGGTTCCTTCGACACCCTGTTGCGCGCGATCGCCGACAACCCGCATCGCCAGGTCGCGAGCCTGCCGCTGCTCAGCGCCGAACAGAACCGGCAGTTGCTGCAGCTGGCCCAGGGCGAACGCCTGCCTGTGGCCGACCGCTGCCTGCATGAGCTGTTCGAAGCGCGCGCCGCGCAGTGCCCCGACGCGATCGCGCTGTCCTTCGGCGAGCGCCGCCTGAGCTATGCGCAGCTCAACGCTGCGGCGAACCGCCTTGCGCACCGGCTGATCGAGCGCGGTGCCGGTCCGGACCAGCGCATCGGTCTGTGGCTGGAACGTTCGCCCGAGCTCATCGTTGGCCTGCTCGCGATCCTCAAGGCCGGCGCGGCCTTCGTGCCGGCCGATCCGCGGCTGCCCGCGGCACGGCGCCAGTTCCTGTTCGCCGACAGCGACGCACAGCTCGTGCTGACCCAGTCACGCCTGCGCGATACCGACGAGCAGGTACACGACCGCGCACACGAATACCTCGCGCTCGACGATGCCGAACTGCAGTCGCTGCTCGTGGCCTATCCCACCGGTAACCCCGATCGCTCGGCGCTCGGCCTGCGTCCGGATCACCTGCTGTACTGCCTCTACACCTCCGGCACCACCGGCCAGCCCAAGGGTGTGCTGATGCCGCACCGCGCGCTGGTCAACCTGCTCGCCGCGCAGGCGCACACGCAACCCAAGCTCGGCCAGCCGCTGCGAACCCTGCAGTTCACCTCGATCGGCTTCGACGTGGCGTGCCAGGAGATCTTCACGGCGCTGGCCAGCGGTGCCGAACTCGTGCTGCTGTCCGAGCAAGAGCGTGGCGACCTGCATCGCATCGGCGAAGTCATCGCCGAACGCAACATCGAGCGGCTGTTCATGCCGTTCGCGGTGCTGCAGGCGCTCGCGGTGGACGTCTGTGCCGAGCCCGAGCGCGCGGTCGAGCTGCAGCTCATCGTTACCGCTGGCGAACAGCTAAACATGACGCCGGAGCTGCTGCGCTGGCTGTCGCGCATGCCGGCGTGCACGCTCGTCAACCACTACGGTCCGACCGAGACGCACGTCGTCACCGTGTATCAGGACAGCCGCGATCCGGCGCGTTGGGACGAACAGCCGCCGATCGGCAAACCCGTCGCGAACTGTAGCGTCTACGTGCTCGACGGCCAGCTCGCTCCGGTGCCGTTGGGCGTCGTCGGCGAGATCTACGTCGCTGGCGTGTGCAACGCGCGCGGCTATCTGAACCAGCCCGCGCTCGAACAGGCGCGCTTCATCGCCAACCCGTTCGGCGAGAGCTCGCTGTACCGCACCGGCGACCTGGGTCGCGTCGACGCGCAGGGCGAACTGCGCTACCTCGGCCGTATCGACGGCCAGGTCAAGATCCGCGGCTTCCGCGTCGAACTCGGCGAGGTCCAGACGCGTCTGCTCGACAACGAACTCGTGCGCGAGTGCGTCGTCATCGCGCGTCGCGATGCTGCACGCGGCACCTTTCTCGTCGCCTATGTCGTACCCGACTACCCGCTCGACGGCGCCGACGAGGAATACCGCGCCGAACGCATCGCGGCCTGCAGGCACGGTCTGGCGCAACAGCTACCCGACTACATGATCCCCAGTGCGTTCGTGCTGCTGCCGGCATTGCCGCTCACCGCCAACGGCAAGGTCGACCGCGCCGCCCTGCCCGATCCCGATGCGCAGGACCTCGCGCTCACGCGCTACGTCGCCCCGCAGAGCGACACCGAGCTGCGCCTGTGCGCCCTGTGGCAACAGGTCCTCAAGCGCGATGCGATCGGCATCCACGACAACTTCTTCGACGTCGGCGGACATTCCCTGCTTGCGACG
>JAAFHE010000591.1 GCA_013298265.1 Lysobacterales bacterium
TGCCTCTGCCTCCTTCGTAGCGAGGCCGTCGAGACGCCGTCCTGATGCGCGCTGCGGACTTCAGTGACGGCGAAGGCGTAGCCGACACTACGTCGAGCCGAGACGACGGAGCTGCGCACCTCAGAGCGAGCGTATCGGCAGCCGCAGTAGAAGCGGTGTGAGAAGTCCGGGCCGACGGCCGCTGCCACGACAATTCGCCATCTGCGATCACGCAAGAGCGCATGATGCCGCCGGCGCCGACGAGCGTCCGGCAGCAGCGTGGCCAGAGCTATTGCGGACCGGCGCGCTGGCGCAAGGCCTCGAACAAGGCGACGCCAGTCGCGACCGATACATTGAGGCTTTCGACCGAACCACGCATGGGAATGCGCACGAGATAGTCGCACTGCTCGCGCGTGAGCCGGCGCAGGCCCTCGCCTTCGCTGCCAATGACGACAGCGATCGGGCCTTTGAGATCGACGCGATAGAAGTCCTGCTCGCCTTCTCCCGCCAGCCCGACCAGCCAAACACCCATCTCCTTGAGCGCACGCAGGGTGCGCGCAAGATTGGTTGCCGCGATGAACGGCACGCGGTCGGCGGCGCCCGCGGAGGCACGACGCACGATGGGAGTGATGCCGACGGCCTTGTCCTTGGTCACGATCACGGCGGTCGCGCCAGCCGCTTCGGCACTACGAAGGCAGGCACCGAGATTGTGCGGATCGGTGACTCCGTCTAGCACCAGCACCAGTGCCTCGCGCCCAGCCGATTCGACCAGCGCGGCGAGGTCGCTTTCGCTGCGTGGCGGCGCCGCCCTGTACTGCGCCACGATGCCTTGATGGCGCGCACCGCCGGTCATGCGGTCGAGCAGTTCACGGCTGCGTCCGTGCGGCTTGACGCCGAGATCGCGTGCACGCTCCGACAACTCCTTGAGGCGCGCGTTCGCGCTGCCGACCTCAATGAACAATTCCACAATATTCTTCGGGTCGTGGCTCAACGCCGCTTCGACCGAATTGATGCCTACGAGCAACTCGTGACTCATCGCCGCTTCTTCTCCTGGGATTCTTCCGCGACGAGGCGGAAATCGATCTTGCGGTCTTCGAGACTCGCGCGCAGCACCTGGATTCGCACCGCGTCGCCGAGGCGAAACTTCAGGCCGCGGCGTTCGCCGGTCAGCAGGTGCCGGATCGGATCGAAATGATAATAATCGTTCGGCAGTTGCGTGATATGCACCAGCCCCGTGACCCTGGAATCGATCAGTTCGACGAACAGGCCGAACGAAGTGACTCCGGAGACGATACCCTCGAATTCGCTGCCGACATGCTTTTCCATCCAGGCGCACTTGTAGCGCTCGTCCACGTCGCGCTCGGCTTCTTCGGCACGCCTGCCGCATTGTGAACAATGCACCGCCATGCTCGCCATGGTCGCCGGCGAGTAGCGATAGTTGGCCGGCTTGCCCTTGGCAATCGCATGGCGAATCGCGCGGTGCACGAGCAGATCCGGATAGCGCCGGATCGGCGAGGTGAAATGTGCGTAGGCATCAAGGGCCAGGCCGAAATGCCCGCCGCAGTCAGGCTGGTACGCCGCGAGCGACTGCGAGCGCAGCAGCACGGACTGGATCAGGCTCGCATCCGGCCGCTTCTGGATCTTTTTGATCAGGCCGGCGAAGTCGGCCGGCTCCACGTCCTCGGCCGTCGGCATCTTCAGGTTGAAGTCCTTGAGGAACTCGAGCAGGTCCTGATATTTGCCCGCCGGCGGAGGTTCGTGCACGCGGTAAGGGGCCGGAATATGCAGCTTGCTGAGGTAGCGCGCGGCCTGGACGTTCGCCGCAATCATGCATTCCTCGATCAGCTTGTGCGCATCGTTGCGCGGCTCGGCACCGAGCTGAACAACCTCACCCGACGGAGCCAGGCGAAACTTCACCTCGGCGCTCTCGAAGTCGATCGCGCCACGGCGCTTGCGCGCCTTCGCGAGCACTTTGTACAACTGGTAAAGATGCTCGATATGCGGCATCAGGCTGCCGATCTGAGCCCGCGCCTCGGCGTCCTTCTCGCCGATTGCCTGCCAGACCTGGTTGTAAGTCAGGCGCGCATGCGAACGCATCACGGCCGGATAAAACTTCGACTTGAAGACCTCGCCCTCAGTGTCGACCTGCATGTCGCAGACCATGCACAGGCGCTCCACTTTCGGATTCAGTGAGCAGATGCCGTTGGAGAGGGTCTCCGGCAGCATCGGCACGACGAAGCCCGGGAAATAGACCGAAGTGGCGCGCTTATAGGCTTCCTCGTCGAGCGCCGTTTCCGGCTGCACGTAGTGCGAAACATCGGCAATAGCGACGACGAGGCGAAAGCCTCCCGGCACCGGTTCGGCGAAAACCGCGTCGTCAAAGTCGCGAGCATCTTCGCCGTCGATCGTGACCAACGGCATACCACGCAAGTCCTTGCGTCCGGACATGTCCTCGCGGCTGACTTGCGGCTCGACGTCGGCAGCCTCGCGCAGCACATCGGCGGGCCAGTCGTGCGGAATGTCGTGGCTCGCGATCGCCATCTCCACCGTCAGCGACGGCGTGAGGCGCTCGCCGAGTACGGTCAGCACGCGGCCGATCGGGCCGCGATGCAGTTCCGGCGGCTCAGTGATCTCGGCGACGACGATCTGGCCGGAACGCGCACCGAGTTCCTTGCCTGGGGCAATCAGGATGTCCTGATGCACCCGGCGATCGTCGGGCGCGACAAGCACCAGACCGTCCTTTTCGATGATGCGACCAACCAGGCGCGGCGAACGCCGCTCCAGCACCTCGACAATCGCACCCTGGCGGCGGCCACGCCGGTCGACGCCGACGATGCTGCCGAGCACACGGTCGCCGTGCAGCACCTTGCGCATTTCGTAGGGCGACAGATACAGGTCTTCGCCGCTGGCGTCAGGCTTCAGGAAGCCGTAGCCGTCCGGGTTGGCCAGCACAACGCCAGGCACGAGATCGAGCTTGTGCGCGACGCCATAGCCGCCGCGACGGTTCTGGATCAGCTGGCCATCGCGCAGCATCGCAGCGAGGCGTTTCGTGAGCGCGCCGAAATCGCGCTCCTGGGTCAAGTCCAGTCCCTTGGCGACGGCTTCAGCATTCATGAGCTGGCCCTGTTCCACCAGGAACGCAAGGATCGCTTCGCGACTCGGGATCGGATGTTCGTAGCGCTGTTGCTCGCGCTCGGCGTGCGGATCCGCAGCAGCGGTTGCGGTCGCGCTCTTGCGGCTTCTCGTGCCCGGCGCGGCAACAACGGGTGCTGCTTCTTTGCGCGCGCGCGCGACGGATTCGGTACTGGCCGCAGGCCTGCGCGGCTTGGACGACGCCGTCTTTGGCGGCGCTCCAGCGGCGGCTATCGCTGCCATCTTGCGTACCGCGGATGCC
>JAAFHE010000592.1 GCA_013298265.1 Lysobacterales bacterium
GAAATTCGACGCAATTGATTCACGCCGTATGTTTATCATCTGATCCATTTCGGTCGTGGTTTTGCGCCCGCTTTGATTACAGGAGTGGCCTGTAAATGAAAAACATCACGACGCTCGTAGTCGCCAGTATGGCTGCCATGTTCGGTGGCCAGGTCGCCGCGCAGACCTGTGCAAGCCCGTTGCCGCTCTACTCCAATTTGACGGTTGTCGGCGATACTTGTACCGCAACGAATACGCTGCCGTCGTATGGTGGAACGACGAGTGCCCAGAATGAAATTGTGTATAGTTTTGTCGCTGGTCCGACCCCGCCGGGTTATGGAGCAGGAGCGATAGTGCCGACGGGTGGTTTCGCGGGTACTGCGCCTGTCGTTTTTCTGTTGCCGGCATGCACTGCATCGACGGATCCGATCGCTTTCGGTTTTCCGGGCGGCCCGCTGAATTTCAATGCCGCTGGTATGACGCTAGGTCAGAGATACTACGTCGTCGTAACCGCTGATCCGGGCGGTCCGAACAGCGGCTGCGGCCAGTTCTGGTTTAGTCATGGCTACTTGCCCGTTTCGCTGCAGAAGTTTTCCATCGACTGAGTCGATGAGCTGTCAGCTGCATAGTGGAAAACCGTCCCGGCGGTGGTCTTTCGGTGCGCCCCCAGGGCTCACCTGCTTGAATTCGACTGTCCCTGACTCAGCTCATGAGGCAAGGAGCGAATTGGCCGGCGGCATGAGGCTATCTCTGCAGTTCAGTGGTCGTCTCGAGGAAGCCCCGTGCCAAGCCTGCGCACGGGGCGTCGCGTTTAGAGGAATCGAGTGAGGCGGTTGGCCGATTATTGCGGAGCGACGACTTCCGCCTTGTCGATCGTGATCGCGACCTTAGGCACGTCGCCCGGCAGCGGGCCTTGCGCCGAGGTTTCCACCGCCTTGATCTTGTCGACCACATCCATGCCGGACGTGATCTTGCCGAATACGGCGTAGCCGTAGGTCATGCCGCTCTGGTCGCTGACGTAATCCAGGCGCTTGTTGTCCACGATATTGATGAAGAACTGCGCCGTGGCCGAGTGCGGGTCGTTGGTGCGCGCCATCGCGACCGTGCCCTTGAGATTCGACAGGCCGTTGTTGGCCTCGTTCTGGATGGCCGGACGCGTGCGCTTCTGGGTCAGATCCTTGGTGAATCCACCGCCCTGCACCATGAAGCCATTGATGACGCGATGGAATACGGTGCCGTTGTAGAAGCCGTCCTTGGTGTATTGCAGGAAGTTCTCGACCGACTTGGGTGCCTTGTCCGGGTACAGCTCGATCGTGATATCGCCCATGGAGGTGTGCAGAACGACCTGGGGATTGGCGCCCTTGGCGGCGTCGGCCGGCGCTTCCGCAACTTTGGCGGCTGCGGGCTTGGCCTCGGCGGCTTTGGCCGCGGGCTTGGGCTGGGTCTGGGCTCCGGCGGCCAAGGGCAACAGCAGGGCGAAGGCGAGCAGATGGTGCTTCAGCACGGTAGCGACTCCTTGAGAGTGGGGTGAGCAATGATACGCGGCCAGCCCGGAACCGGGCAGTGCGCCGCCGCGGCGGGTTTCTGTCGGACTATTGAGAAAGCGGCTTAGGCATTTCTCATTGAATAGTGAAAGCGGAGCTTGCCTCAATGGCACTGAATTAGGCCCCGTCATCCCCGCGTAGGCGGGGATCCAGCGCCTTTGGTGGGTCGAAAAGGCCTGAAGTCACTGGATTCCCGCCTACGTGGGAATGACGAAAATCGGGATGCTGCGCTTAAGTAAATGCCATTCGGAGCTTGCTTGGGTTTTCCGGAAATCAACGGCGTGTGTGCGATTGACTGCCGGGCGATACATTCTGGATGTCCGTGGCGCGGGCTGTTCCTCGACAGCCTGCTACACCTTCTCCGCCACCCGAAGCTGCAGCTTGAAGCCGAGATCCTTGAGGTGCTCGCGTTCCTGGTCCAGGTCGGCGACGGTCAGCGGGTGCTGCGCCAGCCACTCCCGATCGAGCTTCAGTTCCAGTGTGCGTTCGTCGGCGTGCGCGCTGAGCGCAGGCAGGCGGTCGCCGCTGCGCGCACGGTGCAGCAGCACGGCCACGCGCAGCAGCGCGGTCACTCGCACCGCCGTGCGGCGCGAACGCTCCGGCAATGCGGTCAGGGCTTCCTGGTCCGGCTTGCGCCGATGGCAACGCAGGATGGTGGCGAGGAAGTCCTGCTCCTGGCGCGTGAATCCGGCCAGATCGGAGTTGCGCACCAGATAGGCGCCATGCACATGATGCTGGCTGTGGGCGATGGCGAGGCCGATCTCGTGAATGCGTGCCGCCCAGCGCAGCCAATCGAGAGCGTCGCCGTCGAGCTGCCAGGATTCGGCGATCTGGTCGAACAGCAGACGCGATGTCGCCTCGACGCGCTGCGCGTGGATGCGGTCCGCGTCATAGCGCCGCACCAGCGCTTCGATACTGGCGGTGCGCGGATCGCGTTGTTCGGCGCGGCCGATGAGGTCGTAGAGCAGGCCTTCGCGCATCGCCGTCTCGCATACCTGCATGCGTTCAAGTCCGAGCGCGGCGAACGCTGCTTCGAGGATGGCGATGCCGCCGACGATCACGCTCTGGCGCTCGTCGGAAAGTCCGAGCAGGCGCAGCTTTTCGATGCTTCCGGCCGCAAGCAACGCTTCGCGCAGGCGGTCCAGACTGGCATGCGTGATTCCTGCGTCGCTCCAGCCGTTGGCCTGGACGATATTGCCGATGGCGCGGATCGTACCCGACGAGCCTATGGTTTCGCCCCAGCCGCGGGCGCGGTAGTCTGCAGCGAACTGCTGCAGCTCCACGCCGATTTCGGTCTGCGCCTGGCGCCAGCGCTTGGCGGTGAGTTTGCCGTCCTCGAAGAAGCGCAGGGTGCTGGCAACGCAGCCCATCTGCAGGCTTTCCGTCTCGAGGGCTTCCATGCCGATGCCGATGATGAATTCGGTGCTGCCTCCGCCGATGTCGATGCACAGCCGACGCTCGCGCGATTCCGGCAGGCTGTGCGCCACACCGAGATAGATCAGGCGCGCCTCTTCGCGGCCGGACACGATTTCGATGGGATGCCCAAGCGCGGTTTCCGCCGGTAGCAGGAACGCCTGCGGCGCGCTCATGCGTCGTACGGTGTTGGTAGCCACGGCGCGCACGCGGCCTGGCGGCAGCGCCCGCAAACGTTGGCCAAATCGGGCGAGGCAGGCGAGGGCGCGGTCGCGACGCTGGCCGTCCAGACTGCCGTCAGGCCGTAGCCCCGCAGCCATGCGCACGCTGTCGCGCAGTCGGTCGATCACACGCAGTTCGCCGTGCTGATACCGCGCGACGACCATGTGATAGCTGTTGGACCCCAGATCGACCGCAGCAAGCAGCT
>JAAFHE010000593.1 GCA_013298265.1 Lysobacterales bacterium
AACAGGATGGGACTGGAAATGTTGTAGGGCAGGTTGCCGGCGAGGCGCAGCGGGCTGCCCGCGGCCAGCGTGGTGAAATCCACCGTCAGCACGTCGGCGTGGATCACGTCGAGTTCGCCGATGCCTGCAGCGGCCGCCTGGATGCGCGGGATCAGGTCGCGGTCGAGTTCAATCACGGTAAGGCGGCCATGTTCGCGCAACAGCGGCAGGGTGATGGCCCCTTCGCCGGGGCCGATCTCGACCAGGCGTTCGCCGGGCCGCGGCGCGATCGCCTGCACGATGCGCCGGATGATGCCGGGGTCGTGCAGGAAGTGCTGGCCAAATTGTTTTTTGTGTACATGTTTGCCGGCCGTCGAGCTGGGATAGGCAGGCGGGAATGCGGGCGGATAGCGCTTCAAACGGGAGCCTCGGGCGGCGGTGCGAGCGGCGAGGAATTCGCCAGCTCTTCGATGAGCCAGGTGCGGAACTGCTGCACCGACGGCTTTTCGGCATGGGATTCCGGACAGACCAGATAGTACGCGTAGTAGGCCGGTATGCGCAGATCGAACGGCGCGATCAGCTCGCCACTGGCTAGTCGGTCGCCGGCCAGCGAGCGGCGTGCGAGTACGACGCCCTGGCCCTGGGCGGCCGCGCGCAGGGCCAGTTCGGTGTCGTCGAAGATCGCGCCGCGGCGCGGTTCGGAGGTCTGCACGCCCGCGGCGGAGAACCAGCGCACCCAGTCGTGCTGGCGCATCTGCTGCTTGATCCGCACCAGCGGCAAGTCGAGCAACTGTGAGGGATGCTTGATCTTGCGCCGGGTCAGTTTCGGGCTCAGTACCGGGAACAGCTCATCGTCGAGCAGCTTCTCGCAGCGCAGTCCGGGCCAGCGTCCGCTGCCCCAGCGGATGGCGACGTCGACGCCGTCGTTGCGGAAGTCGGCCAGTCCGATCGAGCTTTGCAGGTTGAACTCGACATCCGGATGTCTGGCGAGGAAACCGCCGAGCCGGCCGACCAGCCAGGCCGCGGCGAAGGACGGCAATACGCTCAGCGTCAGCACGTTGCCGGCGGCCCGTTCGCGCACGCGCGTTACGGTGGCCGCGAGTTCGTTGAGCGAATCGCGCACGCCGAGCGCGAGCTGCTGACCGGCATCGGTGAGCCAGGTCTTCTTGCCGCTGCGCTCGAACAGCTTGAGGCCGAGTTCCTCTTCCAGTGCCTTGACCTGCAGGCTGACCGCGCCGTGGGTCAGGTGCAGTTCCTCGGCCGCGCGGGTCCAGTTGAGGTGCCGCGCCGCGCATTCGAAGATGCGCAGCGTACGCAGGGCGGGCAGATGTTGCCAGGCATGCATCGGTGAGTTTTCCTGACGGACGGGGGCAGAAACTATCGATTTTTGCGCACGCGCGCCAGGCATAGCATGCGAGGCCTCTGGCGCTGTGCTGTCGTGACCGACGGACGCGCTCCCACTGTGAGAGGGATTGTCTGATGAATGCGGTCATGCTGTTGCGGATGCTTGCCCTGGCCATGATCTGGGGCGGCTCCTTCCTGTTCATGCGTATCGCCGTGCCGGAATTCGGCACGGGCTTCACGGCGGCCGGGCGCATCGCGCTGTCGGCGCTGGTGCTGTTGGCGTTCGTGCGCCTGCAGGGTCTCGATCTGGACTGGCGCCGCAACTGGCGCGGCTATGCCTGGATCGGCGCGCTGAGCGCGGGTGTGCCGTTCGTGCTGTTTGCCTTCATGGCGCATCACCTGCCGGCGGGCTATTCCGCTGTGCTCAATGCGACCGTGCCGCTGTTCGCGGTGCTGCTGGGCTGGTACCTGCAGCGCAAGCGGCCGTCGCTGTCCAAGCTCGCCGGTGTCGCCGTCGGTCTGGCCGGCGTCGTGACGATCGCGCGCTTCGGCACGGTGACCCTGACGGTGGCAACCCTGCTCGCGTTTGCGGCCGGATTGTCCGCCGCGGCGCTGTATGCGCTCGGCGCGGCCGAGCTGCGTCGCCTCTTCAGCGGCACTGATCCGGTCGTCACCGCGACCGGCAGCCAGATCGGCGCGGCACTGCTGCTCTCGCCGCTGCTGGTTGGGAACCTGCCGGCGCGCATGCCGGCGCTGGCGCCGGGCCTGGCCCTCGTCGCGCTCGGCCTGGTCTGTACTGCGATCGCGTTCGTGGTCTATTTCCGCCTGCTGCGCGATGCCGGTCCCGAGCGCGCGACGACGGTGACCTTCCTCGTGCCGCTGTTCGCCCAGGTCTGGGGCGCGCTGTTCCTGCACGAAGCGATCACCGCGGCTAGCCTCGTCGGTCTGGGCCTCGTGCTGCTGGCCGTCATGCTGGTCTTCGAGAAACTGCGCTGGCCGCAGCCGCGTGCAGTACAGGTTGCGGCGACGCTGGCACCCTGCGCCGGCAAGGACGGCTGAGGGCGAAACGCGTACTGATCCCACTCTCCCTCGACCGGGAGAGTGCTCGCTTCCGCCCTACGATTCCCGATTCCCCATTCCCGATTCCCGCGAGCGCGTCAGCACGAGCTCCAGCGCCAGGCGCGTCGCGGCGAGCAGGCTGCCCGCATCGGCGACACCGCGGCCGGCAAGATCCAGCGCCGTGCCGTGGTCTACCGAGGTGCGTATGTAGGGCAGGCCCAGGGTCAGGTTCACGGCATGGCCGAAGCCCAGCGCCTTGAGCACCGGCAGGCCCTGGTCGTGATACATGGCGAGCACTGCGTCGGCCTGGGCGAGTGGTCCGGGCAGGAAGGCCGTATCGGCCGGCAGCGGTCCGATGAGCTGCCAGCCCTCGGCGCGCAGATCGGCCAGCAGCGGCTGGATGATGTCGATCTCTTCGCGGCCGAGATGGCCGCCTTCGCCGGCGTGCGGATTCAGGCCGAGCACGAGGATGCGCGGCTGTGCCAGGCCGAACTTGCGTTGCAGGTCCGCCTGCAGGATGCGCAGCGTGGACTCCAGGCCTGCCCGCGTGATCGCCGCGGGTACGGCCGACAGCGGCAGATGTGTCGTCGCCAGTGCGACGCGCAGATTGCCCGCGGCCAGCATCATGACCACGTCGGCACCTGCGCGCAGCGCGAAATACTCGGTATGGCCGGAGAACGGGATGCCCGCGTCATTGATGATGCTTTTCTGCACCGGCGCGGTGACGACCGCATCGAACTCACCGGCCATGCAGCCGTCGGCGGCGCGGGCGAGAGTGGAAAGCACATAGCCGGCGTTGGCGCGATCGAGCCTGCCGGGTGTGGCGGTCGCCGCCGCTTCGATCGTGATCGTGCGCAGGCTGCCGGTAGCGCGATGCGCACGCGGCGCGCCGTCGTCTTCGTGCAGTTCAAGGGTCAGGCCGCGACAGCGCGCCGCGGCTCGCAGCAGCCCGGCGTCGCCGATCGCGATGAGATCCGCG
>JAAFHE010000594.1 GCA_013298265.1 Lysobacterales bacterium
GGCGAATCCCGTCCCGGGTATGCGGAGCCGCGCTCCACCAATTCTTCTGGGTACGCGGAGCCGCGCTCCGCCGCTTTGGCTGCAAGCTGCAAGCTGCGGGCCGCGGGCCCGCGCACCCAGGTATCCGGCAGAACAGAAATGGCGTAGACAAGCCCGGAAACGGGTATTTGATAGGGTAGGGCGGCCAATTGTTCGCTGCGCGGGTTGATCTTCCGCTGCGGCGGTTGCTGTCGACCTACGCATGGTGGGAAGGGGGCCGTTGGACAGTTCGCCCTCAACGGTGGCGCCAAGCCCTTGCCTTTGTCCGCGGCAGGAAGAAGGAACGCGAGGTAATTCGTCTGTGTCAACCGCACGCAATACCTGGGCTGCCGCGTTCGCGCTGGTCGTGGCGGGGCTTGTGTTCAGTCGCAGCCTGCCACCTCCTGAAAGGCTTTTGCCCGAGTTGCATGAAGAACCGAAGCAGACGCCGACGCAGGTTGCCCCGTTTTCTGTCAGCGCAGATGGTGTGGACTATCGCATCGAGCCGCAGTTCGAGTACGACATTGCCGGTCTGGTCGTGAGCCGCCACGACACGCGCTCCTGGTGGGACATGATCCACGCCGAAGCCAACGATCACCTCAATGTCGTGGATCTATGCCTGGTCTGGGGAACGAACGCGAAAGACGGTGCCTACCGCCATATAGACTTCAGCAGCGGTCAGTACACCTGCTTTCTCTACTATTCGGACAGTGCGCCGCTGAAGAGCCAGCACTTGCGTGACTTGTCGAACAATCACGTGCTGACGGGAGACGCGGCCACAGCGCGTATGCTGCGCGGGGTTCGTATCGGTGATCAGGTGCGCCTGCGCGGCCAGCTCGCGGTCTACTCACACAACAGTGGGTTCGCGTTCCGGCGTGGTACGTCGACCAGCCGTGATGACAATTGGGACGGCGCCTGCGAAACAATCTTTGTCGACGCGGTTGAAGTGCTTGTGCCGGCGCCCGCCTGGCCACGCGTTGTGTTCTGGATTGGCATCCTGCTGCTCGGTCTTGGCCTGGTTATCTGGTATCGCACGCCGAACAGTGATCGGGCCTGGTAAGTATGCTGCCCGCATTGGCTGATTGACCCGCGTCGTCGAGCAGTGCGAGCGAGATACCCTGCGCTGCGTTGTCCAGATCTTTGCGGCCAGCGAAACCGACGCGCAAGCTCAGGCGGGGGCGTGGGGGTAGGGTCATTGGCCGTTCCTCATCTGCCGGGTACGCGGAGCCGCGCTCCGCCACTGGGTACGCGGAGCCGCGCTCCACCAATTCGTCTGGGTACGCGGAGCCGCGCTCCGCTGCTTTGGCTGCAAGCAGCGGGCCGCGGGCCCGCGCACCCGGATCGGTCTGGCGATCGGCGGTCATTGTGCGTGCGCCAGTTCCCGGCGCTCATCAGGACGGCGTCTCGACAGCCTCGCTACGAATGGGTGCGACAAAGTATAGATTGAGGATTCGTGCAGCAGATGCAAATAGCGGCACCAATCGCCGTCGTCGGGAAAGCACGACCGGCGATTGTTGCCGCGTTCGACAAGGTGCTGCGGTATCCCAGGCAGATCGAGCGGAGGTAGGCGAGCCGTGCGAGGAGTTTCGCTACGGCCGTTACCCGGTGCGAACGTGGAGACCGCGGGTTCCGGGAGCGGAATCGTCCGGCACTCGTTGCTGGAAGTGAACCCGGCCCCGCCAGACAGACCCCGTCAGTCACTGACAAATCACCGCATCCAGGCCTGTCGGCGGAAAGAGGAACTCGTGCAGCTCCTCGTCTCGCCAGGTGCCCCCAGGACCCTGGCCGGGCAGCAAGGTCCAGACATAATGACAACTCTGCTCGCGCGGCCTGTTCTTCCAGATCGACGCGAACACCAGCGCTTGTCCCTGTGCATTGCGGTAGAGCAAACCGGTTGGTGTCTTGTGCACCGTGAGAGAGTCCATGTCCGGGATATGCTGGCTCAACAGCGCACAGGTCTGGAGTTGGTATGGCCGGCAAATGCCGCCGTCATTCGTCTGATGGCCGAAGAAGTCGCCCAGGTCGGCGAGCAGATTCCACGAGTTCGAAGCGGAAACGGTGAGGTTGAAGTTGCCGTTCACCAGCATGTCGTAGAACTGGCCCCGCATGGGGAAGGTCGCGATGCCGCCGGGGCAGGCACTCTCGCAGGGCGGGCTCGAGTTACTCAGGTCGTAGGGCGCACCGTAGACGCGGAGCAGGTATACACGACCGTTTGCCGGGTCATAGGTGGCGTCCAGGTTGATGAAGAACCGGTTCACGGTGCCGCCAGGCTTGTTCAGCGTCGTGACGCCGTTCGACGTGATCGTGCCGACCCGGCTCAGCACGTCTGGCGTGCTGGGTGATGTCGTCGAGTAGTAGGTGAGGGTCGTGTTCTGGGTCGCCGAGGGGAGCAGCAGCGAGAAGTCGCCTTCGAGGTGAAAGAGATGGATCGCCGTGGTCGACGAGTGGAAGCCCGAGATGGCCTCGGCGGGAACAGGCCCCGGTGCGCCAGTGCCGCAGGCACGAGCCCGCTGCGCACCCGTGCCGCTGTAGACCGCCCATATTGGCGACGTCCAGCTGGTACCGTTGTTCGAGAAAGCGACGCAGACGCTGCCCGCCGAGTTTGGGGTCGAGACACCCTGGAAGATGAAGTACATGATCCAGCGGTAGCTCGAGCCGTTGGCTGGATTGACGTAGATCGCGCTGGACTGGCGGAAAACCGAACCGAGGGCGATCGTTGCCGTCGGATCGATCGCGTCCATGTTGATCGCGTAGAGGCTCGGCGTCCAACTCCAGGCCCCCGTGGACAGGGACTTGCGATTGAGCAGTATGTGGCCGTTCTGTGCAGAAGCGAACATCCAGCGCTGGGTGCCGACGTCGAACGACGCGGTATTGAAGTTCGCTTCGTCTTCGCAGCTAGCAGGGTCGAAGTAGTCGCATTTCGTCGGAGCACCGGGTCCAGAAGGCATGTTTACCGGGGTGGTGCTCAAGGCGCTGAGCGGCAGCGCGGCTGCCGCGAGCACGAGGCCAAGAATGCTGTTTAGTAGCCTTGTTGCGCTCATACACTTCCTCCTCAGTACAGGGGGGATGAGTAGGCAAGAGGCCGGGTTTTCCCCGTCTGCTCACCTACGGAGCGACGCGTCAACCGATCTGCGTTCCAAGCAGGGCGCAGGGTATACCTTTTCATTTGGAGGCGGCGTTGCCAAAGGTGCGCGCTGTGAAGAATTCGCCCGCCGAATGACTGAGACTTTGCGGGCAGGAACCTTTTGTCGCCTTGCTTGTGCGCATTCCGCCCTGTGCTGGCCACGAAGTCAGTTTGTCGCCGCTTGCATCCGCGGTGATTCCAGGCAGTGGCGAGGC
>JAAFHE010000597.1 GCA_013298265.1 Lysobacterales bacterium
ACGCGCGGATCGCGGACCTGTTGCGTGCGCAGCAATCGCGGCGTACCCGATTCCTGGTCCCGGCGCGTGGCAAGACGGTCGTGGTCGATGCGAATCAGGTCGACTGGATAGAAGCGGCGGACTACTACATCTGCCTGCATTGCGGCGACACCAGCCACCTGCTGCGTGACACCATGGACGAGATCGAGCGCCAGCTCGATCCCCACCAGTTCTTCCGCGTGCATCGCTCGGCCATCGTCAATCTCGCCCGCGTACGCGAGATTCATCCGCTGTTCCGCGGTGACTGCGAACTGAAGCTTGCCGACGGTGCCGCGGTGCGCCTGAGCCGGAACCGGCGACGCGAGTTCGAAGCACGATTCGCGCAGATCGGCGTTCGCCGCTGACGCGAGCGATGGCCACTGCGCAACCGGCAGCGTCCGGTTCCATGCCATGACGCGCTGAGTTTTTTCACAATGTAGTTGATCGCGACGCCGCAGGCGGGCACCTGACAGGCTACCCCCGGCTGGCGCCTGTGCGCGGGGTGTCATTCGCCCGTTCGCTGCATTGCGGCTCCCATCCGCTGCCAATCGGTTTCTGGAGCGCCTCGGCCGGCGCAATCTGGCCGCATCACCCAGGAGTCGCACATGACGTCACTCACCTTGCTCAAGGTCTCTCTGTTCTGTCTGATGTCGATCGGCACCGCCCATGCGGCCGGCGGCACGCGCAGCGATCTGGTCGTCGACACGAACTGGCTTGGCCAGCACCTCGACGATCCCAACCTGGTCGTACTGCACGTCGGCGACAAGGACGAATATGCGGCGGGACACATCCGCGGCGCACGCCTGGTCGCGCTCGACGACGTCTCGGTCTCGGAGCACACACGTACCGGCCTGATGCTGGAAATGCCTGCCAGCGACGAATTGCGCACGCGCTTGCAGAAGCTCGGCATCTCCGATGACTCGCGCATCGTCGTGTACTACGGCAACGATTGGGTCAGCCCCACCACGCGCGTCGTCTTCACCCTGCAGTATGCGGGCCTGGGCGAGCGCACCGTGCTGCTCGACGGCGGCATGCCGGCGTGGGTCAGGCAGGGCAGAGCCTTGAGCCAGGACGTGCCCGCGGTGCAACCGGGCACACTCTCGGCACTGAACACGCAGCCGCTGATCGTCGGCGCAGACTATGTTCGCTCGCATCTGAATTCGCCCGGCGTCGCGATTGTCGATGCGCGCGCGTCGGTGTACTACGACGGCGTCGAGACGGGCGGTGCGCATGGCCAGACCGACTACACCGGCCACATCAAAGGCGCACGCAGCATTCCCTTCACGAACCTGGCCGACGAGCAGATGCGGTTGCGCTCGCAGGCTGAGCTGAGAGCGCTCTTCGACAAGGCCGGCATTGCGCCGGGGGATACGGTCGTCGGCTACTGCCATATCGGCCAGCAGGCAACGGCGATGTTGTTTGCGGCGCGCCTGCTGGGGCATCCGGTGCGGTTGTACGACGGTTCGTTCCAGGACTGGTCGCGCAGTGCTGACAATCCGTTCGAGGTCTCTGCCGCGCGAGTCCAGCCGTGAGCGCTCCGCGTCAGCCGCAGGGCTATGCCGATCCCTATCTCGCCGGCGCAGCACTGGGACTCGTACTGCTGGCGGCCTTCGTCCTGGTCGGACGTGGACTCGGTGCGTCAGGCGCATTCGCCAGCGTGGCCGCCGGTACTGTGGCGCTGGTTGCGCCAGAGCACGCGGGCGCGAGCCCTTTGTTCGCTCACTACCTCGGCGCGCAAGGCCCCTGGCTGGAATGGCTGAACGTCGAGTTGCTCGGCGTGTTGATCGGGGCGTGGCTATCGGCCGCGCTGGCCGGTCGCGTGCGCGTCAGCATCGAGCGGCCCGCGACGCTGGCAGCGGGAGCACGGCTGACGCTGGCTTTCGCCGGCGGTCTGCTGATGGCTGCCGGTGCAGTGTTCGCGCGCGGCTGCACCAGCGGGCAGGCGCTGACCGGCGGGGCGTTGCTCAGTGTCGGAAGCTGGCTGTTCCTGGGCGTTGCGTTTGCAAGCGCCTACGCACTCGCACCGCTGCTGCGCAAGGCATGGCAATGAGTGCGCCTTTCATCACAGAAGCCGCACCACTGAGTGCATCGCTGGCCGTAGCGCTGCTGGTGGGCGTGGGTTTCGGTTTCGCGTTGGAGCGCGCCGGACTGGGCAGTGCGCGCAAGCTGACAGGGCAGTTCTACGGCCGTGATCTGAGCGTGCTGAAGGTGATGTTCAGCGCGCTGCTCGTGGCCATGCTGGGCCTGTTCTGGCTGAGCTGGCTGGGTCTGCTCGATCTGCAGGCGCTGTACGTGCCGCCGACCTTCGTCTGGCCACAATTGGCCGGCGGCGTGTTGTTCGGATCGGGTCTGATCGTCGCCGGCTTGTGTCCGGGTACCGCGTGCGTTTCGGCTGCCACGGGTCGAATCGACGCCGTGTTCGTGCTGCTGGGCATGTTCGTGGGGATGCTAGTCGTGGGTTTGCTACTGCAGCGATGGGCGGCCTTTTTCGAAAGCTCGGCGCACGGCGCCTGGACGCTGCCGCAGTTGCTGGATCTGCCCTACGGCGTGATCGTTGCCGTCGTCGTCGTCCTGGCCCTGGCAGCGTTCTTCGTGGCCGAGCGGATAGAGCGGGGTACGCGATGAAGGTCTGCGCGCGCACCGCATTGGCACTCCTGGCGCTGGCGACTGGAGCCCTCGCGGCGATCACCGGCAGCCCGCAGCCGCCGATTGCCGACGATGAGGTTACGGCCATCCAACTGGCCGAGTGGATACGCGACCGGCGCAGCGGGCTACTCGTCGTGGACACGCGTCCGGCCGGAGCGAACACACAGGATCGGCTGCCGGGTGCGCGGCCCCTGGCCGAGTTCGATCGCGGCGCAGCCAGCACGATCGACACGGTCGTCGTCTACGCCGATACACGCGTCGATGCGAGCATTGTCGAAGCCCTGCGCCAGCAATCCCGGGCGCTGCGGTTTCTGCGGCTGCACGGTGGCATCGCGGCGTGGAATGCCGAGGTGCTTTTTCCCGTTGTGCGCAGTGACGCGTCCACACGGCAGCAGCAGCGCTTCGCTGCCCGGGCGCAACTGAGCCGATACTTCGGCGGTACGCCGCGACGTCTCGAACCCGGTGTTCCGTCCGGTCATATCCGGAGCCGGCGCGGATGCTGACTGATACCATCGATCGCCGCGCGCCGAAGCCGTGTCGGCCGGATGCCGCCCGCCCGCACGACGCTTTTGATTTCGCTGCGCTGCGCCGCCGCGAGTTCGCTCGGCTCGATGCCCAGCGTCACTGCTATCTCGACTACACCGGAAGTGCGCTGTATGGCGTGTCGCAGCTACGGGCGCA
>JAAFHE010000598.1 GCA_013298265.1 Lysobacterales bacterium
GTTGGGCGAGGCGACGCGCCAGGCGGCACCGTAGGTCAGCGTGGTGTTGACGTTGCCGTGGAAGCCGTCCTCGCTGCCGAACTCGAATGCCTGCGCCGGCACAATGACAAACGCACCCAGCGCGAGTGCGACGGCCGAGGCCAGGGGCCGCACGCTGCCGCGGAAGTTGGTGTTCTTTTTCATGTTTGGATTCCCCAAGTTCGTGGTCGGCCGCTTACTGCGTACGGATCACGGAGGTGTCGCTGACCTGGACCGCGGTACCGCCGCTGACCAGCATGCTCGCCATTTCCTTCTGCATCTCGACCGTAGCCGCCGGCGAGGCGGTCGGATCGAGCAGCGAGCCGTGGTTGCCCTGGATGAAGCGCGTAGCGCCGCGCACACCGGTGGCCGACTGGGTCGTCGCAATGATCGAGGTCAGGCCCAGCGCGCGGATCAGCGGCTCGGTACCCGACAGCGGCGCACCGGCCACCGTGTTCGGGATGACCTGGTCCGGCAGCACCGTGCCGCCACCGACGACTTCGTGCAGCAGCACGCGCTTGCCGGCGAGGGCAAAGGCGGTATTCATCGGATCGGCTGAATCGATCGCCTGCTGTGCCGCGCCCATGAAGCGGTCGAAGTCCGTCGTACCGGCGGCAACACCTGACGCCGCCAGGCCGGCGCGGATGCGCGGACCGAACGTGGCCGAGCCGTCGAGCAGGCGCGCGATGCCGCCGCCCGGCACGCTGAATACGGCCGTATTGATGCTCGGCTCGAACGCCGTGAAGCTGATGCCGATCATCGAGCCCAGTGACTGGCCGACGAAGTTGATGCGCGAGCCGTCGAAATCGCTACCGGCGGCGCCGTCGTAGCTGATCGTCGGGATGGCCTTGGCCAGCGAGAACAGGTCGACGATGCCCTGGCGCAGGTTGTCGCGCGAGGACAGCAGGCTGCCGAGGTTGATCATGTGCGTACCGGACGAATCCGGCTGGCCGTCGGGGCAGATTGGCTGTCCGGTCGGGCACGCGCTGCCGTCGTTCTTCACGAGATCGACGTTGAAGGTGCGCTCGCGCGCGCCGGCCGCCGCCAGCGGCGTAGCCTCGATATTGAACGGATGACCCGGAGGCAGACCATGCAGCGGTATGTCGATCGCAATGACGGCGAAGCCCTGCGAGGCCAGCGTCTGCGCGATCGCAAAAGCGTCGGTGCGATTGCGCGTGATGCCGTGCTGGTAGATCACGATCGGCCAGCCGGCCGGCGGACGCGTCTTGCCCGAGGCCGCATTCGGCACGGTCAGCACGAGCGGGATCGTCTCGGTCTTGGTCGCGACCGGGAACGGATTGGCGAAGGTCACGTTGGTCGAGGTCGGCGACAGGCCGGCCGCGTTGAACGGCGGCACGTACGCACCCGGCGCAGCGGACCAGAAGCCCTGCAGCACCGCAGCGGCCTGGGCCGGCGGCGTCGCGTTGGCCGGTGCCTTGAGGTAGTACGGCACGTCGAGCGTGCCGATGTAGATGTCGGCGATCGGGGCGAGGCCCAGGCCCAGGTCGGCCAGGGTCTTGCCGGTCGGCGCGACGCGCGTCAGCGGCGCCGGCGACTGGCCGACCTTGCCGACCGCCGCCTGCAGCACCGGCGTGACCGACTGGGTCGTGAACACCCAGCTCACGACGACCTTGTCCGGCGTGATGCCTCTGGCGTTGGCGGCAGCGAGGTGGGAATTGGTCAGCTGGCGCAGCGGTTCCAGCGCGCAGGCGGTCGCCGCCGGCAGCAGCGGCTCGGTCGAGGCGCCGTTGGCGCAGAGCGGACTGGTTCGCTTGGACAGGAAGTAGGTCTGGTCCGGCGTCGCGTCGTTGCCGTTGTTGTCAGTCACCCCGGTGGTGACGACGGTCATATAGCTGGTCAGCTGCTTGAGCGGCTTGGTCGGAATGATCGCGACCGTGCGGCTGGTCGTGTCCGACGGTGCGACGGCGGTGACGAAGTCGGCCGGCGACGCGAGCTCACGCACTACACCGGTGACGCCGCCGCCGGGACCGGTCAGGGTCACTTCGAACACGCGGATCGTACCGCCCGGAACAAGGGTGCTGGCCTTTGGAGCGGCGGAGAACTGCACCTGGCCCGGACCGATCGTGCTCCAGCCGTCCAGCGCGTTCACCGCGACCTGGGGATCGGAGAAGTTGGCCGGGTTGGCGACCGGGATGTTCAGGGTCAGGTCGGTCGTACCCGACAGCAGCAGATTGTTCGGCAGCGGAATCACGCGCTGGGCCGGGTCCGCGTTGGACGGATCGAAGCGGGCCGCGATGACGCCGGTAACGGGTGTGCCGTTACCGTTGTTCGCCGGCGGTGTCGGGGTAGCGCGTGGGCTGTTACTGCCACCGCCACACGCGGCAAGCAGCGCAGACGACAACGCCAGTGCCAAACTCTTTCGGGCCTGCATAGGAAATTTTCCTTGGACAAGGTGGATGCGCAACGCTACGTATCTTAGGGAGTTCAAACGCTCGTTGGCAACGTGGATTTAACGAACTCGCCGGGACAGTTTTTGCTGTTGCGACGCAGCAAAATTAGCACGATACGATACATTATTATTATTGCTAATTTTTGCTAAAAATAATTTTTAGATGGATGGCCGCGCATCTTCGCGGGCTGCCGGATCTGCAGCAGGCGCGGCCTGCCAGCACTCGGGACCGGGGTGGAACGCGCGTGGCGACCAGCCCAGCAAGGTCAGCGCGGCGGCGTTGTCGGCGACCAGATCGCGCGTGAGGCGCTGCACCATTCCGCCGCCGCGGCCTGTGATTCGTGTCACGAAGCGCAAAAGATAAATACGCAGCGGCAGCGGAACGGTCCTGCAGCCGAGCCCGGCGCGGACACGATCGAGCATCTCGGCATAGCTCAGCCGCTCGCCGCCGCCCAGTGGCAGGACCCGGCCGCAGGCCGCCCCCGTCAGTGCGGCGACGCATGCCGCGGCCACGTCGTCGGCGTGGACCGGCTGGCGCAGCCCGCTGGCCTGCGCCAGCAGCGGGAACAGCCGCGTCCGCTTGGCCCAGCGCGCGATCGGGCTGAGGCTGCGGTCGACACCGGCACCGTAGATCAGCGTCGGCCGCAGTACGGTCCAGGCGATACCAGCCGCATCACAGCGCAGCGCCAGGCGCTGCTCGCTTGCGGCCAGGCGCTGTGCCAGTTCGCGCTCGGCCTCGGCGAGCGAGTCGCGCTTGCTGTCGGCACTCATCGAACTCAGGGCGACGACGCGGCGCAATGCCGGCGTCTGCGCGCGCTCCAGCCAGGCGACGAACTGATCGAGCGGGCCCACACAGATCACTGACTCGACCGCCGGCGCGTCAAACGCGTCGCCGAGGCCGCCGCACAGCCACTG
>JAAFHE010000599.1 GCA_013298265.1 Lysobacterales bacterium
CTGGATTCGATGCAGTTCCTCAAGCTCGTGCGCGAGAAGCTGCGCGTGCTGCACATCTCCGACGACCTGCTGCACCGCGCGGTCAACGCGGGCTTCTCCGGCGGCGAGAAAAAGCGCAACGAGATCTTCCAGATGGCGCTGCTGGAGCCACGCCTGGCGATCCTCGACGAGACCGACTCGGGCCTGGACATCGATGCGCTGAAGATGGTCGCCGAAGGCGTCAACCACATGCGCAGCGCGCAGCGCGCCTTCGTCGTGATCACGCACTACCAGCGCCTGCTCGACTACATCGTGCCGGACTACGTGCATGTGCTGTCCGAAGGCCGCATCGTCGAGAGCGGTGACAAGACGCTGGCGCACAAACTGGAAGAACACGGCTATGCCTGGCTCGACGGCCGCCGCGTGCCGGAGCGCAGCCCCGCATGAGTGCACCACTGCTGCAGGAACTGGAACGCGGATTCGCCGGGCTGCCGCTTGCGCAGATCGACGCGGGCGGCCTGGGCGCGTCGCGCCGCGCGCAGCTCGCGGCCGCGCTGGCCGACGGACTGCCCGGCGCACGCGCGGAACGCTGGCGGCATACCTCGCTGCGGGCACTGGAGCGGCGTGCGTTCTCGCCACTGCCCGCGACGACGCAGGCCGATGCGGACGCGGTCGCATCGATCCCAGGACCGCGCCTGGTTTTCGTCAACGGCAGGTTTGTGCCGTCGCTGTCGCTGCTCGACGGCATACCTGACGGCGTGGAACTGACCACGCTGGCGCAGGCACTCGCGCGCGGCGATGCGCGTGACGTGGATTTCCTCGCGCGCCGCTTCAACGCGGCCGACGAGACCTTCGCCCGGCTCAACGCCGCGTTCGCGCTCGATGGCCTGCTGCTGCGTATCGCCGACGGCGTGCAGTGCGCCGCGCCGATCGCACTCGTGATGCTCGGCGCCGCCAGCAACGGCGACGCGGCGATCCATCTGCGCCATCTCATCGAACTCGGCGACGGTGCGCGTCTGACACTCTGCGAATACCAGCTCGCCGCATCGGCGCAGACCCATCTCGTCAACAGCTTCGCGCACGTGCACCTGCGACGCGACGCACAGCTCGACCACGTCCGCGTGCAGAACGAAGACGCGACGGCGACGCTGGTGACGCGTACCGACGCGGTGCTCGGCAGAGCGGCAGACTATCGCCGCGTCGACCTCGAACTCGGCGCCGCCCTGTCGCGCCACGAACTCAACGTCGCGCTGCAGGGCGACGGCGCGCAGGTGCACGCGTCCGGCGTGCTGTTCGCCGACGGCCGCCGTCATGTCGACACGCGCCTGAATATCGAGCACATCGCACGCGACACCGCCTGCGAACTGAACTGGCGCGGCCTTGGCGCCGATCGCGGCCGCGTCGTATTCCATGGCGGCATCCGCATCCGTGCCGGTGCCGACGGCACCGCGGCGCAGCTATCGAACAAGAACCTGCTGCTGTCGCCGCAAGCGGAGATCGACACCCAGCCTGTGCTGGAAATCCACGCCGACGAAGTGCAGGCCAGCCACGGCGCGACCGTCGGCCAGCTCGACGATGCGGCGCTGTTCTATCTGCGCTCGCGCGGCGTGCCGCAGAGCGAGGCGCGCACCTTGCTGACGCTGGCGTTCTGCCGCGTCGTGCTCGACGGCATCGACGATGCGGACCTGCGCGACCGCATCGACGCGCTGCTCAGTGCGCGTCTGCCTCAGGTGTCCGCATGAACGAACCGTTCGATCCGCTGCGCTACCGCGCCGATTTCCCGCTGCTCTCGCGCCGCGTGCACGGCGACAAGCCGCTGATCTATTTCGACAATGCGAACACCGCGCAGAAGCCGCAGTCGGTCATCAATGCGGTCGATGACTACTACCGCACGTACAACGCCAATGTCGCGCGCGCCGTGCATACGCTTGGCGAACAGGCGACGGCTGCCTACGAAGGTGCACGCAGCAAGCTCGCGATGTTCCTCAACGTCAACCGCGACCAGCTCGTCCTCACGAGCGGCACGACCCAGGCCATCAATCTCGTCGCCTACAGCTTCGCGCTGCCGCGCCTCCAACCCGGCGACGAAATCCTCGTCACGCAGATGGAGCATCACGCGAACATCGTGCCGTGGCAGCTCGTGGCCGGCCGCACCGGCGCGACGGTCAAGGCAGCGCCGATCGACGCGAATGGCGTACTCGATCTCGAACGCTTCGAAGCGCTGCTGACGCCGGCGGTCAAGCTGGCCGCGGTCGCGCATGTGTCCAATGTGATCGGCACGGTCAATCCGGTCGCGCAGATCGCGAAGCTGTGCCGCGCGCGCGGCATTCCGCTGCTCGTCGACGGCTCGCAGGCCTGCCCGCACCAGCGCGTCGACCTGCAGGCGCTCGGCTGCGATTTCTATGCGATGACCGGACACAAGCTGTTCGGTCCCACCGGCACCGGCGCGCTGTGGGCGCGGCGTGAACACCTGCAGGCCATGCCGCCGTTCTTCGGCGGCGGCGAGATGATCCGCACGGTGAGCTTCGACGGCACCGTGTTCGCCGATCCGCCGCACAAGTTCGAAGCGGGCACGCCGAACATCGCCGGCTTCATTGGTCTGGGTGCAGCGATCGACTATGTCGAAAGCGTCGGGCTCGATCGCATCCAGGCCTATGAAACGGAACTGCTCGCCTACGCGACCGTGGCACTGGACAGCGTGCCCGGCCTGCGACTGTTCGGCCGCGCGCCGCACAAGGCCGCCGTGCTGTCGTTTCTGATCGACGGCGTGCATGCGCACGACGTCGCCACGCTGCTCGATCACGAAGGCGTGGCGGTGCGCTCGGGCCATCATTGCGCGCATCCGCTGATGCAGTTCTTCGGTGTGCCGGCGACCGCACGCGCGTCGCTGTCGTTCTACAACACGCGCGACGAGGTCGATGCATTCGTGCGCGCGCTGGACAAAGTACGCCGCCTGCTGGCCTGACCATGAACGCGCTCTATCGCGACATCGTGCTCGACCATCATCGCGCGCCGCGCCGCCATGGGGCGATCGAGCAGCCGACCCATGCCTGCGACGGCGTCAACGCGCTCTGCGGCGATTCGCTGCATCTGGAACTGCGCCTGCACGAGGGCCGCATCACCGACTACGGTTTCCGCGGCGAATGCTGCGCCATCGCGACGGCCACGGCCTCGCTGCTCGGTGAGCGCGTGATCGGCATGACGCCGCCGGAAACCGCCGCGCTGCAGCAGGCGTTTGCCGAGCTGGTCGGCGCCGATGCCGCGAACGGCGCGTCCGGCGATGCAACGCCGGGCGCCGCACTCGGCGACCTCGCCGCGCTGTCGGAACTCACACGCTATCCTGCGCGGCGCAAATGTG
>JAAFHE010000006.1:0-1648 GCA_013298265.1 Lysobacterales bacterium
CGCTGCCTGCATCGGTGGTGTGACGTTCTATCTTTCTGCGGATGCGAACTTTGTAGAAAAAGTCCACTATGTAGTGGGCTTGTGGGTGGGTCGGCCGGACCATGCCCCGGTGCTGTGCGTCGATAAAAGAAGTCAGCGCGGCGCCTGGCGATGCCGCAGAGCGAGCAGTCGCGCAATACCGATCAGGGCTCCCGCCGAGGCGAAGGCAACGTGCGTGCCCGCGGCGGCTGTGCCCGCGCTGACCACGGCATGGCCACGGGCGCCGGATGCCAGCGCATGGTGGCGGCTACCACCGAGGCGCCGGTGATGAGGCCGAGGTTGCGCGACAGATTGAGCAAACCAGAAGCAGCGTGTTCAAGGCGCCGGGCTGCCCGTTGCCCCGTGTCATGGCCAGGGCGTAGGAGGCCTGCGTTGCCGCCCGCAGAAGGGAGCCGCGAAGGTCGCTGATCGAATACGTAAGCGCTTGTGGCGAACTATCAGCACACCCTCGGCGATGAGGATAGCGTGACCACGCTGCGGCTCAGGCATGGCTGTCTGATGGCCGTCGCCGCGAGCGCTCTTCGACCTATCGCCCTCCTCATTGCACCCGCGGAGCGGGACGGTCGAGCAGCTCCTTCAACAGCGGATTCGGAAAACGCCGCGTCTGCACGATCGCATGGAAACTCTCGGTGAGGTCGGGGATGCGGCAACGCTCGACCAGAATGCCGGCGTTCAATTCATCGCGAACCACGATCGGCGGCACCAGGGCCAGGCCATCGCCCTCGCGGGCCAGCAATCGCAGCATCGCCATGTCGTCCACTTCGGCGCGGATGGTGGGCCGGATACCGGCGAGCGCCAGCAGGCGATCGAAATCCAGGCGGATGTCGCTGTCCAGGCTCGGCAACAGCAGCGGCTGGCCGCGCAGGTCTTCGGGGAACCGCAAGGCCGGCGCATCGCCCTGCGCGTGCCCGACCAGACTCACTGGCTGCCGATCCAGCAGGTGGCTGTGCAGCAAGGTACCGGCATCCCGCCGCACGGCGCTGTTGGTGAGCACGATGTCGATCGTCTGCGCCTCCAGTTGCGCCAGCAGCTCGCGCAGCGTGCCCGAGCGCACGACGACCGCCACGTCCTCGCGCCGCATCAACGGCCGCAAGAATTCCATCTGGAAGTTGCGAGAGAGCGTGGTGAGGGCACCGATTTTCAGGATCTGCCGGTTCACCGACGGCTGGCCCCTGAGCGTGCCAAGCAACTCTTCGCCTGCCTGGAACATCGTGTCCGCATAGTCGAGCGCGATCCGTCCGGCCTCGGTCAAGACCAGGCTTCGGCCCTGCCGGTCGAACAGGGGATGGCCCAGCTGTGCTTCGAGCTTGGCCAGTTGCACCGACAACGCCGACTGCGACAAGTGCAGCCGTGCAGCCGCCTTGGTCAGGCTGCCATCGTGGGCGATGGCCCAGAAATAGCGCAGGTGGCGATAGTTGAGCTGCGGCATCTGATACTTCCATAAAAGCGAACGATAAATTCTAGTCTTTGAATTATCTAAAACAAAGGCGGGTCGCTAGAGTGCCGGTCGCTCAATTCCGGGGACGATGATGACCGAACCGCTGCTCTGGCTCCTGGCCTTGGGCCCACTCGCGCTGGCTGGAGCAGGGATGCTTCCGGCGGGCTGGGC
>JAAFHE010000006.1:1658-18044 GCA_013298265.1 Lysobacterales bacterium
GCCAGCGCTGCAGGAATCGCCGCGCTGGCTCTCACCGTGGCCGCGACCGGCATCCAGATGGCGCTCGGCATCGCAGTGCTGCGGACCGGCACGATCGGCTTCGCCGGGGTCGGCTTCGCCCTCCAGCTCGATGTGCTGAGCGCCACGGTCGCGCTGCTGGTCGCCTTCGTGGGCACCATCGTCATCCACTACAGCCGCAACTACCTGGACGGCGATCCCGGCCACGGCCGGTTCATCCGATGGTTGAGCCTGACGCTTGCCTGCGTCCTGCTGCTGATCCTCTCGGGCAACCTGTTCCAGCTCGGGCTGGCGTGGCTGGGCACATCGCTGGGGCTGCACCGGCTGTTGTTGTTCTATCGCGAGCGACCCGCAGCGATCCTGGCCGCGCGCAAGAAGTTCATCGCCAGCCGGATCGGCGACCTGTGCCTGGTCGGCGCGATGGTGCTCGCGTACGGCCGCTTCGGCAGTCTCGATTTCGAGGCGATACAGCAGGGTACGAAAGCCCTGCACGACGCCGCGACAATCCCCGCCGACATCCACGCGCTGGCTGCGCTGCTGGTGGTGGCGGGCCTGCTCAAGTGCGCGCAATTCCCGCTGCACGGCTGGCTGCTGGAAGTGATGGAGACGCCCACGCCGGTGTCGGCGCTGCTGCATGCCGGCATCATCAATGCGGGCGGCTTTCTGTTGCTCCGGTTCGCAGACGTCCTCGCGTTGTCGGGGCCTGCGCTGGATCTGCTGCTCGTGGTAGGCGGCGTGACCGCACTGTTCGGTTCGGTCGTGATGACGACCCAGACCTCGGTCAAGGTGTCGCTGGCCTATTCGACCATCGCCCAGATGGGTTTCATGATGCTGCAGATCGGCCTCGGCGCGTTCTCTGCGGCGTTGCTGCACCTCGTCGCGCATTCGCTCTACAAGGCGCATGCGTTCCTGTCGGCGGCCAGCGTGATCGATCGGCAGCGCGCGCCGGGCGCAATAGCTACCGGCTGGCGCCCGCATCCGGCACGCCTGCTAATCGCGATCGCACTCCTGCTGGCGACGACCCTGGCGGCCGGCAGCGTGTTCGGCATGACGCCGGAGAGTCAGCCCGGGGTATTCGCCCTCGGCGCGATCGTCATGCTGGGGCTGACGCATCTGATCGGTCAGGCGATCGATGAGCGACCGAACGCCGCCTTGATCGGACGCGCCGTCCTGCTCGCGACCGCCGTCGCAACGGCCTATTTCGGATTGCAGTGGCTGGCCGCGCAACTGACCGCGGGCGTGTTGCCCCCGCCATTGGCGCTGCGCGAACCGTTCGATCGGGCGATCGTCGTGGCCATCGTTTGCGGTTTCGCGGCGATCACCGTCGTGCAAGGTCTGCTGCCGGGCCGGATCCAGACGCCGTCCTGGCAGCGCTGGCACGCCCATGTCGCCAACGGTTTCTACGTCAACACCATCGCCAACCGCCTGGTCCTGCGCTTCTGGCCCACCGCGCCGGCCCGTGCGTCCGCCGCTGCGCATCCAGAGACTTGACCATGTCCATACCATCCGCCGTCGCCCGCATGTTTCCGGTGCCTGCATCGGAACCCGAGACGATCGCATCCGCCAGCGAACGCCTCGACCGCGCGATCAACACCGCCTGCCAGCGGATCGCGCCGTTGTGGCCGCTCAAGCACTTCGTCGCAGTCAATCCCTTCCTCGGATTTTCCGGGCAGACCTTTGCCGCGACGTGTTCGACGATGCGCCGGGTCACCGGCGCCCACATGCTGATGCCGCACCGCTTCTACCGCGAAGCGCTGGCGAGCGGCCGTATCGACGATACCGATCTGGCGGTCGGGCTGCGTCATCTGCCCGTCGCGAACGCAAGGCCGGTGGACGTCGCGACGTTCAAGCGGACCCTCGCAGGGGAACCGCGGTCTCCGTCAAACCGCCGCCCAGCCGTTGCGACAGTCGCCGATGTTCTGGACGCACTCGCCGGAGGCGACCGCCATGCCTCGCGCACGGCATTCATGGTCGATGAAATCTCGCGCTGGTGCGCTGCATATTTCGACGAGGGTCCGGCCGCGTGGAAGATGCCATCGCGCCAGCTCACACCCTATGCCGCCTGGCGCGCGGCGATGCATTTTGACCGCAACGCGGAAGCATTCGGGATCACGGGTTTTCGATCTGCCGTCAGCGTGATGCCCGACGATCCGCGCAAGGCCATCGCCAGCGTCGTCAATGCCCTGGGCATTCCTTCGCACGCGCTGGAGGACTACCTGCATCGCGCCCTGTTCGACATCGCCGGATGGGCCGGCCATCTGCGCTATCTGGCGTGGGACAACGCGCTGCACGGACGCCAGGACGATCGGCTCGTCGATCTGCTCGCGATCCGGGTGGTCTGGGGCTATGCCTTGTTCCGTGAACGCAAGGATCTGGCCTTCAAGGCGGCATGGTCGAACGCGGTAGCCCGGGCTGCCTCGTCACCGCAGCAAGCAGGGTTGGAAATCGATCCGGAACTCGCGATCGACCTTGCCCTGCACCACGCGTACGAGACGGCGACCCAGCGCCGGCTGATCGCGAGCATTGAATCGCACGCCAGCACAGCCGCGTCGCCATCGGCCGCACGCAAGGCCGTGCAGGCCGTGTTCTGCATCGACGTACGCTCGGAGATCTTCCGGCGCGCCTTGGAGACCACGTCGGCCGAGGTGGAAACCTTTGGCTTCGCGGGCTTCTTCGGCTTCCCGATCGACTACATCCGGCTGGGCCAGACGCAGGCAGAAGCGCAGTGCCCGGTGCTGCTGAAGCCGGCGTTCACGGTCTGCGAAGCGGTCGCCGGCGCCTCGGTCGCGGAAGAAACCGGAATCCTGCGACGGATCACATTGCGGCAGCGCATGGCCACGGCCTGGAAGTCCTTCAAGTTGTCCGCGGTGTCGTCGTTCACCTTTGTCGAAACCAGCGGCTTGTTGTACGCCGCGAAGATCCTCGGCGATGCCGCCGGCAAGACCCGCACCGTGCCGCATCCATCCGGCGATGGGCTCGATGCCGCCACGCTCGCACGCATCGGCCCGCGCCTGGAGCCCGGGACGATCGCCGGTCGCGTGAGCGGGTTTGACCGCGCGCAGCGCGTGGCGATGGCCGAAGCCGTTCTGCGTGCGATGTCGATGACCGGCGATTTCGCGCGACTGGTGCTGCTGGCCGGGCACGGCAGCAGTACGGTCAACAACCCGTATGCCTCCGGCCTGGATTGCGGTGCCTGCGGCGGCCACACCGGCGAGGCCAACGCGCGGGTCGCCGCCGGCGTGCTCAACGACCCGGACGTTCGCGACGCCTTGCGCGAGCGCGGGATCGCGATTCCTGACGACACCTGGTTCATCGGTGGCCTCCACGACACGACCACCGATGCCGTTCGCCTGTTCGACACCGATGCGATGCCGGCCACGCTCAAACCCGATCTGCATCGACTGCACGAAGATCTCGACCGGGCCGGCGCGCTCGCGCGGATGGAGCGCTCGGCACTGCTCGGAATCCGCGCGGGTGCTGACATCGATGCGGCTGTCGTGGCGCGCAGTCGTGACTGGTCGCAGGTCCGCCCCGAATGGGGCCTGGCAGGCAACGCCGCCTTCATCGCCGCGCCGCGCGAACGCACGCGCGGTCTGGACCTCGGCGGACGCGCGTTCCTGCACAGCTACGACTGGCGCAAGGACGCGGGATGGGGCGTGCTCGAACTCATCATGACCGCCCCGATGGTCGTCGCAAGCTGGATCAACCTGCAGTACTACGGCTCGACCGTGGACAACCGCGCCTTTGGCGCCGGCAACAAGGTGCTGCACAACGTCGTGGGCGGCATCGGCGTGCTGGAGGGCAACGCGGGCGACCTGAAGGTCGGCCTGCCCTGGCAGTCGGTGCACGACGGCCAGCGCTTCGTCCACGAGCCGGTGCGCCTGAACGTGTTCATCGCCGCGCCCATCGAGGCGATGAATGCGGTGATCGCCAAGCACCAGGGCGTGCGCGAACTGGTCGACAACCAATGGCTGCACCTGTTCGCGCTCGATGAGCGCGGCCGGGTCTCGCATCGCTATCGCGGCGCACTGGCATGGAGCGACGTGTCGTGAGGAACCGGCACCCGCAACTGGGCCGGCTCGAGTCCGAAGTGAGCCACATCCTGTTCCGCGATGCGTTCGCGGGCGAGAGTTGTCGCAGAGCGACAACACGCGCGTTGCCAAGGGCCAGTCGGCTCGCGTATTCGCGCGTTCCCATTGGACCGAGGCGGATATCTGGACTGACGCCCTGGGCCGCGGGATCGCACCGGCACCGCTATATTTCGCGGAGCGGTTGCCGGTCGTCGAGCGTGGCGGCGCGTACGTCGTCGTCGACGACGAAAGCCGCATGCGTTACAAGCCTGGAGAAACGTTGCCGATGCGAAGCCTGCGCTTCCGCACCCGCGGATGCTGGCCGGTCGCCGGCGCGATTGCTTCGGAAGCGTCGGACCTGGCGGCGGTCTTCCTCGAAACCCTGGGCGCGAGCGTAGCCGAGCGGCAGGGCCGCATCAGCGACGGCGAGGATGGCGATTCGCTCGAACAGAAGAACCGCGAGGGCTATTTCTGATGGACTCCAGTGTCCCGACCGGGTTGCGGAACGAGAAACGGATTGCAGCTATGACGTCGTCGTCCATGATCGTGGACCGGAGCCCTGCATGACGCATCGACACACACGATCCTCATTGACGGACAGCGCGATGCCGCACCCGATGCGTCAGGCAGTTTCCTACCGCGACCAGGAGGTTGCCCTGCTGACGCAGCACGGAAAGGAGCATGTGCTGGCAACCGTCCTCGGCGAGGCAGTAGGGTGCCGGATCAAGCGCGTGGATGGATACGACACGGATTTGCTGGGGACGTTCACTCGCGACATTGCGCGCGCCGGCACGCAACTGGACGCCGCGCGCACCAAAGCCCGTCTGGGCATGACGCTTTCCGGCTTGCCAGTGGGGCTGGCAAGCGAGGGCGCGTTTGGCCCCGATCCGATGACCGGGCTGTTCCCCTGGAATACTGAAGTGCTGATCTGGATCGACGACGGGCAAGGACTGGAGATCGTCGGAATAGCGCAGGGCGAGGCGAAGCATGGACATCTCCTGACGCACGACTGGACAGCCGCCGCCGCGTTTGCCGAGCATTGCGGATTTCCGGAGCATCAGCTGGTGGTTCGCCCCGACAGTCAGGAGGACCCGCGAATCCGCAAGGGAATCGGCTCGTGGGCGGATCTCGAGACCGGCTTCGCCTGGGCTCGCCAGAGTTCGTCGAATGGGCAGGTTTTTCTGGAAACGGATGTGCGGGCGTATGCAAACCCAACACGCATGGAGAACATCCGACGCGCGGCCGAGGATTTGGCTCGCAGGTTGTGTTCGCCCTGCCCGGAATGCGGCGCGCCGGGTTTCTGGCGGGTCGAGCGCGTGCCGGGATTGCCGTGCGAGGGGTGCGGCGCGCCCACGGAGGAAACACGGGCGGATGTACTGGGCTGCGTCAAGTGCACGCATCGGGTCACGCGCCAACGCAGCGATCGGACGACTGCGGATCCGGCGCGCTGCGAACATTGCAACCCGTAAGCGAATGGTTCTCGACTTTCTCCTGATGAAGACCCCTACGATGGCAGTCCTGTTCGATCTACAAAAGCACGCTGACGGGAGAGCGGCGATGACGCGTGGCGTATTCATTACCGCCACCGACACGGGTGTTGGCAAAACCCGGATCGGCGCGGCGCTCGCGCATGTGCTCGTACGACGTGGCCTGCGCGTGCGGCCCCGAAAACCGGTGGAATCTGGCTGCACAGCAGGTCCCGATGGAGGTGTGCCGCAGAACGCGGTAACGCTGCGCGAAGCGGCCGGGGCGAATGAACCACTGGACCACCGTTGGTTGCAAATGCGCGTGCTGCGATGGCCAAACGGAGTAGGGGCTCGGCGGCAGGAGGCCGCGCTACCCGCTCCACTGGCCGATGCGTGGTTTGCCAAAGCGACCGGGCAACATCCGTGCTGAATGCCCTCAATCAGCTCCCCGATGTGCAACAGGCAGTGACCGTCCTGCGCAAGGGTGGACTCGTGGCCGTTCCGACGGAGACGGTTTACGGCCTTGGCGCCGATGCACGTAATCCAGAGGCCGTCGCCCGGATCTTCTCGGCCAAGGGCAGGCCCGCCGACCATCCGCTCATCGTGCATCTGGCTGACGCTTCACAACTGAGCGAGTGGGCACGAGACATTCCGCCTGCAGCGTGGCGATTGGCCGAGGCTTTCTGGCCTGGTCCGCTGACGCTGGTGTTGCCTCGTGCGCCGGGGGTGCTGGATGCGGTGACGGGCGGGCTCGACACGGTAGCCCTTCGCGTGCCGGACCATCCGCTCGCCCTGGCGCTGTTGGCAGCATTTGCAGGTGGCGTCGCAGCGCCGTCGGCGAACCGCTATGGACGCGTGAGCCCAACCTCGGCTGCGCACGTGCGGGAAGAACTGGGCGATTGCGTGGACCTCGTACTGGACGGTGGACCTTGCTCCGTCGGCATTGAATCCACGATTGTGGATGTGTCGTCAACGACGGTCCGGATCCTTCGCCCGGGCGCGATCACGGAGCGCGCCGTGCATCGTCTCCTGGGTATGCCATTGGCAACCGACAGCATGGCGGGAGTGCGTTGTCCGGGCCGGAAACCCTCGCACTATGCGCCCCGGGCTCGCGTGGTGCTGGCATCACACGCACAGGTGGAGCAGACAGTGGAGCGATGGCTGACCTGCGGCTGCCGGGTAGGCGTGCTGGCATCGCGACGTCCGCCTACGCTGCCTGAAAACGTGGTCTGGCTGCATCTCACGGGAGATGTCCGGGAGCAGGCGCGACGGCTCTATCAGCGGCTGCGTGACGCCGATCAGCTTGGCCTGCAGGTGCTGGTGGCCGTACTGCCTCCTGACGTTGGACTCGGCCACGCACTCCGTGACAGATTGCGCCGCGCCGCCGGTCTTGGCGACGGTGGAGCAGAACGCGACCTACCCGAAATCGCAATGGGAGTTGATGCATGACGCGAGGCGCCGAAACAGGTGATGGACATGGGCAACACAGGCTGGTCCTGACGCGGCCCGACGATTGGCATGTGCATCTTCGGGACGGAGCCATGCTTGCGCGCGTCGTTCCGGATACGGCGCGATGCTTCGCCCGTGCGATCGTGATGCCCAATCTCGTCCCACCGGTGACAACGACCGAGCGCGCGGAGGCCTACCGCCAGCGGATCATGGCCGCCGTGCCATCGGGAATGCGCTTGGAGCCATTGATGACGCTCTACCTGACGGACAGCACGCAGCCGTCGGAGATCGCAACAGGCAAGGCCAGTGCGCGCGTTTTCGGCGTGAAGTGGTATCCCGCCGGCGCCACCACGAATTCGGATCGCGGAGTCACCGACATCCGCCGTTGCGACGCCGTCCTGGCCGCGATGGAAGAACACGATCTGCCGCTGCTGGTGCATGGCGAAGTGACCGATCCCTGCGTAGATGTGTTCGATCGCGAAAGGGTGTTCATTGAACAGCACCTCATTCCACTACTCGAGCGTTTCCCACGGTTGCGCGTCGTGCTCGAACACATCACGACACGGCAAGCGGTGGAGTTCATCCTCCAGGCAGACACCCGCGTCGCGGCAACCATCACCGCGCACCATCTGCTGCTCAACCGCAACGCTCTGTTCACCGGAGGCCTGCGGCCGCACCACTACTGCCTGCCGGTCCTCAAGCGCGAGCAGCACCGTCTCGCGCTTCTGGCAGCAGCCACCAGCGGCAATCCGAAGTTCTTCCTCGGCACCGACAGCGCGCCCCATCAGCGCGACGCCAAGGAGTCCTCCTGCGGCTGCGCCGGCATCTACACCGCACACGCAGCCATCGAACTGTATGCGGAAGCCTTTGAGCAGGCTGGAGAGCTTGATCGGCTGGAGGCCTTCGCCAGTTTCCACGGCGCGGATTTCTATCGTTTGCCGCGCAACCACGACAAGATCACGCTGGAACGCCATGGCTGGCTTGTGCCGCAACAATTCGGCGACGGCCAGAAGGCCATCGTGCCAATGCGGGCTGGGGAAAGCATCGCCTGGCGTCTGGTCACTCCAACGGCAACCCACCAGTAGAAACCGCTCCCTTGACCTATCCCCTTTGGGGATCTGCCCGAAGTGCAGCCCGTTCGACGGTCGACTCAACGGGCGAAAGCTCCTGCAGGTCAACAGCAGCCCTCACGCCCGGCTTCCTTGTGTGCTTGCCCCTGAGCCGCGAACACGCGTTCAAGCGACAGGGAACCGTTCGAACTTACTGCAACGACATCCGCATCTCCAGCGTGCGCGCAAACGCGGCTACGGCTTCGTCAGCCGGCCCGCCGCGCTTTGCCTGGGCGAATGAGGCGGCGCGCGCCGCATCGGTGTCCGCCGTCGCTTCAGTCATGTCCTGCAGCAGCGGCTGCGCATATTCCGCATTGACTTCCTTGGGCGTCTTCATGCGTGTGCCGTATGCGGGGCTGCCCGAACCGCTGAGACTGCCGCCGACGGGGTAGGACCAGCCCAGGCCGAAGACGCGCTGGTCGTCCATGTCGATAAGGTAGAAGTCGTAGTAGGCGCCGACACGAACCAGGATGCCGAACTTGCGCAGGGCTTGATCGTAGAGCGCCACGGCGATGCGGCTGGTCGGAAAGCCGTCGAAGTATCCGGCCACATAGGGGCCGTTCGCGTTCGATTCGTAGGTACGGAAGACGAGCCAGTCGCCGATGACGTTGCCGTTGTTGTTGTAGGTCAGCGCGAAGCTGCCGCGCAGAATGGCAAGCGTGCCGTCGTAGGCATAGACCTGCTTGGCGATCCGCGTGCTGCCGCCCTGGTAGTAGAGCGTGCCGGTGACGTACGAATCGAATTCGATGCGCAGCGGTCCCGCCGCGTTGGCGATGCCTTGCGGCCGTACGTAGGGACAACCTATGCATTGGCCACCGGTATTGGCGTCGAACGTCGCGCTGAAGGTGCTGGTGGCAAAGTTGTACCTGCCGGCCGAGATGAACCAGGTCGCCGCACCGCCGGGCGCATAGACGAACGACGTCACGATCATCACGTCGTCCTGCATCTCGATGTTGAAGCCGCGGCCGGATTCATTCGGATTCCACCAGAGCCCCCGCGTAGGACCGCCGGTGAGGACGGCCGCCTGGGCCGCGAACGCGATGACGTACAGACACAGTGCCGCGAGCAAACGCTTCATGGAGAGTTTCGACTCGATCAGCGCCGACGCGACGCCTTATGCGCCATCACTGCTGCGAGCGCAGCCGTTCTCCCACCATTGCGCACCCTGTGAATAGGCGAGATCGTTCGCCTGAGCGAATCGCGAGGTGTCGGGGACAGGCGCGGTGTGTGGGTCAGCAAGACCCCAACCGTCTTCGGGAAGCGCGCTGAGGCGCACAACGCGAAAGGCCCGCGCTAGGCGGGCCTTTCGTTGACCGATTGGTCGGGGAGACAGGATTTGAACCTGCGACTTCTACGTCCCGAACGTAGCGCTCTACCAGGCTGAGCTACACCCCGAGGGAGCTGCGCATCTTAATGGCCGATTCGGGGCTTGGCAATACCTGCGTGGCGGGTCGGGGCGGAAAATCGGTAGGATCGGCCAATGTCTGAACCTCCCTCCGAAATCCCTTCTGAAACCGCCGCCGGAACCCGGCCTGATGTGCTGATCCTCGGCGCCGGTGTGATCGGCCTTGCGTGCGCCTGGTATCTGCTGGAACGCGGCCGGCGCGTGACCGTGATCGACCGCGGCCGGGTCGGTGGCGGTGCGTCGCACGGCAATTGCGGCACGTTGACACCGAGTCATTCGGCGCCGCTGGCGATGCCGGGCATGGTGCTCAAGGCGCTGCGCATGATGTGGCGCAAGGATGCGCCGTTCCATGTCGCGCCGCGCCTCGATGTGGAATTGCTGGGCTGGCTGGCGCGCTTTGCGGGGCGCTGCAACTGGCGCGATTTCCACGCGGTCAACCGCGCCAAGGCGCAGATCCTCACGCATTCGCGCGGGCTGATTGGTGATCTGGTCGCGGGGCAGGGCATGGACTGCGGCTTTGCCGCGACCGGCACGCTGTATGTGTTCCGCGAACAGCAGGCGCTGGATGAGTTCGGTTGGCATCTCGACAGCTTGCGTGCGGTCGGCATTCCGGTGGCGGAGCGCAGCGGTGCGCAGGTGCGCGAGCTGGAGCCGTGCCTGCGGGACGAGGTCATTGGCGGCGTGTTTCATCCGGGGGATGCGCAGCTGCGGCCGGATCGCTATGTGGCCGAACTCGCGCGGCTGGTGCGTGAGGCGGGCGGTGTCATCGTCGAGGACCGCGCGGTCGAGGATTTTGCGGTATCCGGCTCGCGTATCGACGGCGTCGTGACGACAAAGGGGCGTTACGTCGCCGACGAGATCGTGTTCGCGCTTGGCGCCTGGTCGCCGCCGCTGGCGCGGCGCCTGGATCTGCGCATTCCGCTGCAGCCGGGCAAGGGGTATTCGATCACCTACGATCGGCCGGCGCTGGCGCCGCGGATTCCGCTGGTGCTGAAGGAAGACAGTGTCTGCGTGACCGCCTGGGCCGACGGCTACCGCCTGGGCAGCACGATGGAATTCGCCGGCTATGACGAAACGCTCAATCGGGTGCGCCTGGATGCCTTGCGGCGCGGTGCGGCGCGCTACCTGCGCGAGCCGGAGGGGCCGCGCGTCGCGGAGGAGTGGTTCGGCTGGCGTCCGATGACCTGGGACGATCTGCCGATACTCGGCCGCAGCGCACGCTGGGACAATCTCAGTCTCGCCACCGGCCATGGCATGCTCGGTGTGAGCATGTCGCTGGCCAGCGGGCAGCTCGTCGCCGAGCTGCTGGCCGGTGCCACGCCGACGCTGGACCCCGTGCCGTATAGTCCGCAACGTTTCCACTTGTGAGGTTTCGACCCGTGCTGCGAGCCGCCTGCTGTGCCGTGTTGCTTTCGATCGCCGCTAGTGCGGCTGCCGCGCCTGCGCCTACCGCCGAAACGCCGGTCGATCTGCAGTGGGGCGTGAAGATTCCGCTGCGCGACGGTGTGGACGTGCAGGGCACGCTGTATCGCCCGCAGGGCCAGCGCGAGGCGCTGCCGTGCATCCTGACGCTGACACCGTATATCGCGCAGAACTACCACGACCGCGGCATGTATTTCGCTGCGCACGGCTATGTGTTCGCCTCGGTCGACGTGCGCGGACGCGGCAATTCCGGCGGCGAGTTCACGCCGTTCCTGCAGGAAGCCCAGGACGGTTACGACATCGTCGAGTGGCTCGCCAAGCAGAGCTATTGCAACGGCAAGATTACGATGTGGGGCGGTTCCTACGGCGGCTACGACCAGTGGGCCACGGCCAAGGAAAAGCCGGCGCATCTGGCGACCATCGTGCCGGTCGCGGCGGTGATGCCGGGGCTCGACTTCCCGATGCGCGGCAACATTTTCTATCCCTACGACATGCGCTGGCTGACTTACGTCAGCGGCCGCGCGACGCAGGACAAGCTGTTCGGCGACGAGAAGCTGTGGACCACGCTGTTCCGCAGCGCGCACGAGGCGCATGCGCCGTTCAACACGCTGGATACGCGCTTCGGCAATCCGTCGCCGATCTTCCAGCAATGGATCGCGAACCCGCTGCAGGGCGACTACTGGGACAGGTTGAATCCGACGAACGAACAATACGCCGCGCTCGAACTGCCGATTCTTACGATCACCGGCCACTACGACGGCGACCAGCCCGGCGCGCTCGCGTTCTACGCCAGGCACATGCAGCACGGTTCGGCCTTGGCGCGCGACCGGCATTACCTGATCATTGGGCCGTGGGAACACGCCGGTACGCGCACGCCGCGCGAGGAATACGCCGGCCTCAAGCTCGGCAAGGCCAGCCTGCTCGACATGAACGCGCTGCACCGCGAGTGGTATGACTGGACGCTCAAGGACGGGCGCAAGCCGGAGTTCCTCAAGGCGCGCGTGGCGTATTACGTCACGGGTCCGGACGAGTGGCGCTACGCCGATACGCTCGAGGCGGTGACGGCCTCGCACGCGGAATATTTCCTGGATTCCGACAGCGGCCGCGCGAACGACGTGTATGCGTCGGGCCGGCTCGAAACGGGCAAGCGCAAGCGCAGCGGCAGCGACCGGTATGTCTACGATCCGCTCGACGTCAGCGCCGCGGAAGGCGATGCGGCCGACGAATCGGGCAGCGAACTGACCGACCAGCGTCCGCTGCTGCGCCGCAACGGCAAGCAGTTGGTCTATCACACGACGCCGCTGGACAAGGACACCGATATCGCGGGGTTTTTCCGCTTCAGCGCGTGGCTGAAACTCGACCAGCGCGACACCGATTTCAGCGTCGACGTGTACGCGATCGCGCCCGACGGCAGCAGCCTGTTCCTGAGCAACGACGTGCTGCGCGCGCGCCATCGCGAGAGCCTGCGCGAATCGGTGCTGGTCACGCCGGGGAAGGTCGAGCGTTACGAGTTCAAGAATTTCACCTTCGTCGCGCGCCGGCTCGCGCGCGGCAGCCGCCTGCGCCTCGTGGTCGGCCCGATCAATACCTTCAGCGTGCAGAAGAACTACAACAGCGGCGGCGTGGTGAACGCCGAAGGCGCGAAGGACGCGCGCACCGTGACGGTGGAGCTGCTGCACGATGCGCAGCACCCGTCGGCGCTGTATGTGCCGCTGGCGGCTGAGAGGTCGGCTGCGGTGGCGGCAGACAAGCGCTGAGCCACGACGAATTCCCCCGGCTTCCGATACGGTTTTGCTCATGTCCGTCTGTACCCTGCACCAAGGCCACGCGCCGCTGCTGATTTCGCTGCCGCATGACGGCAGCGCGCTGCCGGTCGGTTTCGAGGACCGTCTGACCGCGTCCGCGCGGCGCGTGCCCGATACCGACTGGCATGTGAGCCGGCTCTATGACTTCGCGCGCGAACTCGGCGCGTCGATCCTTGTGCCGCGCTTCTCGCGCTACGTGGTCGACCTCAACCGTTCGCCGGACGACGTGTCGCTGTATCCGGGCCAGAACACCACCGGGCTGTGTCCGCGGGTGCAATTCAGCGGCGAGCCGGTGTATCTGCCCGAACAGGAACCGGATGCCGAGGAAATCGCCGCGCGCGTGCAGACCTGGTGGCAGCCGTATCACACCGCGTTGCAGCAGGAACTCGCGCGCCTGCGCGCCGAACACGGCCGCGCCGTGCTGTGGGAAGGGCATTCGATCCGCAGCGTCGTGCCGTTCCTGTTTGAAGGACGCCTGCCGGATTTCAACTTCGGCACGGCCGCCGGCGCGAGCTGCACGCCGGCGCTGCAGGCGCGGCTGGCCGCGGTGATGGAAGCCCAGAACGACTACAGCCATGTCTTCAACGGCCGCTTCAAGGGGGGCCACATCACACGCCAGTACGGCCGGCCCGAGGACGGCGTGGAGGCCGTGCAATTGGAGCTGGCGCAACTCAATTACATGGATGAAGAAACCTTTTCGTATCTTCCGGAACGGGCCGGGCCGACTGCCGCGCTGATTCGGCGTCTGCTCCAGGCCGCTCTGGAACACTGAGCGCCCGCCCGGGCGTTCGTCACCGCACCACCCTAGCCGAGGATCCCGTCATGCGTATTGCCATAGCCACTGCCATCCTGGTCGTATTCGCTTCCCTGGTCGGCCTGCCGACGCCGGCTTCGGCGCAGACCGGTCTGGGCCGTCCGCGCACGCCGCCACCGGAACAGCAGGAAAACAAGAAAGGCGACGAGCCGAACCAGGACCAGGAGCAGCAGCACGAGAAGAAGAAAAAGGGCAAGAAGGACGAGTGATGGCGTGACGGGCGGGTTGCAGTGCCGTCATGTGCACGGATCGCCGGATGATATGCCCGGGTAAGAGATAGAAGCCGCGAGCATTAGCCCTCCCCTTCAAGGGGGGTGAAAGGCGACCGTTTAGAACCGAAGGTTCTGGTCGTCTTGAACGCCCAACGGGCCGGAGGGTTGGGTGGGGATGGTGTTCGCCGCCAAGTTTGCAGGGATGAAGTAAAGCGCTCAGCTCAATGGTGGCTGGTGCGACTCTCTACAGCGCGGAGCAACATCAACACCATCCCCACCCAACCCTCCCCTTGAAGGGGAGGGCTAACGCGCTCGGCCGGTCGCTTCGCTCGGGTATTTTGATAGACGTTCCAAGTAGCTCCCACTCGCCCGCCTCAGACTTCCAGCGAAGCCAGGTCGCCCTTTTCCTCGAGCCAGCTCTTGCGGTCGCTCGCGCGTTTCTTCGACAGCAGCATGTCCATGACCTTGCTGGTGCCGTCGTCGCTTTCGACGGTCAGTTGCACGAGGCGGCGGGTGTCCGGATGTACGGCTGATTCGCGCAGCTGCGGGGGGTTCATTTCGCCGAGGCCCTTGAAGCGTGTGACCGAGACCTGGCCCTTCATTTTCTCGCGCTCGATGCGTTCGAGCAGTGCGCGCTTTTCGGCCTCGTCGAGGCAATAGAACACCTGCTTGCCGACGTCGACGCGGAACAGCGGTGGCATGGCGACGAAGATGTGGCCATTGCGCACCAGCGCCGGGAAGTGGCGCATAAACAGCGCGCAGAGCAGGGTCGCGATATGCAGGCCGTCGGAATCCGCGTCGGCGAGCACGATGATCTTGCCGTAGCGCAGTCCGTCGATGCGATCGACGCCGGGATCGCAGCCGATGGCGACAGCGAGGTCGTGCACTTCCTGTGAGGCTAGCACCGAGCCCGATTCCACTTCCCAGGTATTCAGGATCTTGCCGCGCAGCGGCAGGATGGCCTGGAAATCCTTGTCGCGCGCCTGCTTGGCCGAACCGCCGGCGGAATCGCCTTCGACGAGGAACAGCTCGGTGCGCGACAGGTCGCTCGAGGCGCAGTCGGCGAGCTTGCCGGGCAGGGCCGGTCCCTGGGTGATCTTCTTGCGCACGATCTGCTTTTCGGCCTTGAGCCGCGCCGCGGCGCGCTCGATCGCGAGCTGGGCGATGCGTTCGCCGATCTGCACATGCTGGTTGAGGTATAGCGAGAACCCGTCGTGCGCGACGCCTTCGACGAAGCCCGCGGCGTTGCGCGAGGACAGGCGTTCCTTGGTCTGGCCCGAGAACTGCGCGTCCTGCAGTTTCAGCGACAGCACGAAGGACAGGCGGTCCCAGATGTCTTCCGGTGCGAGCTTCACGCCGCGCGGCAACAGATTGCGGATGTCGCAGAACTCGCGCAGCGCTTCGGTCAGGCCGGTGCGCAGGCCGTTGCAGTGCGTGCCGCCCTGGGCGGTCGGAATCAGGTTGACGTAGGACTCCTGCACGAGTTCGCCTTCGGGCACCCAGGCCAGGGCGAACTCGACGGCTTCGGTCTCGCGCTTGAGCTCATGCACGAACAGGTCGTTCGGCAGATATTCGTTCTGGCCGAGCATGGAGCGCAGGTAGTCCTGCAGGCCGTCCTCGTAATACCAGGTGTCCTTGTCGCCGCTGCCTTCGTCGGTCAGGCGCACGGTCAGGCCCGAGCACAGCACGGCCTTGGCCTGCAGCACGTGCTTGAGCCGCGACAGCAGGATCTTCGGCGTGTCGAAGTATTTCGGATCGGGCCAGAAGCGCACGGTGGTGCCGGTCTGCTTCTTCGGCACGCTGCCGATGACCTCCAGCGGACTGGCGCGGTCGCCGTTGCGGAATTCCATGCGATGGATCTGCGCGTCGCGCTTGATCGTCACTTCGACGCGCGTTGACAGCGCATTGACGACCGACACGCCCACGCCGTGCAGACCGCCGGAAAACTGGTAGTTCTTGTTGGAGAATTTGCCGCCGGCATGCAGGCGCGTGAGGATCAGCTCGACGCCGGGGATGCCTTCTTCGGGATGGATGTCGACCGGCATGCCGCGGCCGTCGTCGCTGACGCTGACCGAGCCGTCGGTGTACACGGTGACCTCGATGGTCTTGGCGTGGCCGGCCAGCGCCTCGTCCACCGAGTTGTCGATGACTTCCTGCGCGAGATGGTTAGGGCGCGAGGTGTCGGTATACATGCCCGGGCGGCGCTTGACCGGGTCCAGCCCCGACAGGACTTCGATATCGGCGGCGTTGTAGCGACTGCTCATCTGCGGTGGAACCTGGCTGCGGACGCGAACCGCGCATGGTGGCGGCAAGCGCTGCGCGGATCAAGCGGCGGGCGAGCAAAGCCGAGCAAAGCAGGGGGAGGAGTGAGAAACGAGTAAAAGCTGCGTGGCTACTGCGCTCACTGGTTTCTCACTCCTCTTGCCTATTTCCTGACTCTCCGGTTCTGGCGCCGACCTACGGCCGCAGTATCAGCGTGACGAAGCGCATGTCCGCGCTGGGTGGTGCGTCGCCGTAGTCGCGCACTTCGCGCTGCACGACATAGCCGGCCTGTTGCGCAAGCGACTGCAGTTGCGCCGGTGCGTAGGGGCGGATGGTTTCGTCGGTATGGAATTC
>JAAFHE010000006.1:18054-19071 GCA_013298265.1 Lysobacterales bacterium
TGCGCTTGCGCCGTTCGAGGAAACCGGCGTCGTGCGGGCGCCGGTAGTCGAGGCGGAAGTCGGCGAAGCTCTCGACCGGCTTGGGCACGAAGGCGTCGAGCACGACGCAACCCCGGTCGGTGAGCAGTGCGCGCAATCCGGCGAGCACGTCGGCGGCGACGTGCGGGTCGGTCAGGTAGGTGATCAGCGAATACGGCAGCAGGATCGTGGCGAAGCGCCCGCGCACGGCGGTGGCGCGCAGGTCCATCTGCAGCACGTCCGCGGCGAGGCCGCGCGCGGCGGCGTCCCTGCGCAGACGCTGGAGCATCGGCAGCGAGCGGTCTGCGCCGGTGACGGCAAGTCCGGCGGCGAGTAGTTCGACGAGGATACGGCCGGTGCCGCAGCCCAGCTCGAGCACGGCGCCGTCCTGCTCGCGGCAGAACGCGCGGTACCAGCCGACGTCGTCGAACGGCATGCTACGGCCCATGTCGGTGGCGTAGACGTCGGCGATCGCATCGTATGACCAGGTCATGGCGTGTCCTCGGGGCAGAGCGTGCGATAGACCTCGCGCTGGCGTGCGGCCATCGCATCCCAGGTCTAATTGTCCAGAATGTCGTCGTCGGCGCGTTCCAGGCGATGGCGCTGTTGCGCGTCGCGCAGCAGCGGCGCGATGCATGCGGCCATGCCGGCAATGTCGGGACTGCTCACTAGCGCGACCAGTCCGGCCGCGGCAAAGCCGCGCGCGCCGTCGGCGGTGCTGACGCAGATGCGGCCGGCCAGCAGCGATTCGATGAGCTTGATCGACGAGCCGCGGATGTCGACTTGCGGGTTGATGCTGAGGCTGCATTCGGCCAGGTGCGGCGCCGGATCGACGAAGGCCGACACCAGCTCGATGCCGGGTCCGCGCAGGCGCGCGTCGGTGTCGGCGATCGCAGCGGACTCGGCACCGCCGAGAATGCGCAGCCGCAGCTGCGGGAATTCCGCGCGCAGTGCGGGCCAGGCCTGGTCGACAAAGGCGAGGATGCCGTGCAGGTTCTG
>JAAFHE010000060.1 GCA_013298265.1 Lysobacterales bacterium
CCGTGGGTGGCAAGCAGCGTTCGACGCCGATTCCCTTCGGCCCCTTCCTCGCTGCTGCAGGCTGGGCACAGTTCATCGCGGGCGACACGTTGCAGCGCTGGTACACGCAGCTGCTGCTTTCGCCGTGAACTCGCCGGAAACAGTCAGCGCTCACTTCGTCGTGGCCATCGGCGGCGGCATAGCATCAGGCAAAACAGCGGCCGCCGACGCTTTCGTGCGCCGGGGCATCGCTTGCCACGACGCCGACATCGCCGCGCGCGGCGTGGTTGCCCCAGGCCAGCCGGCCCTGGCCGAAATCATTGCGCGATTCGGGCCGCAGGTGCTGCAGGCGGACGGGGCGCTGGATCGGGCCGCGATGCGTCAGCGGGTATTTGGCGACGACGTTGCACGGCGCGCACTCGAAGCCATCGTGCATCCGCGCGTTCGCGACTGGCTGCGTGCGCGGGTGGCCGCGGATCGGGGACCGTATTGCCTGCTGGCGATCCCGCTGCTGGCCGAGACCTGGCCGGCCTACGCCTGGGTCGACCGCGTGCTCATCGTCGATGTGGCGCCCGAGGTCCAGCTCGAACGCCTGCAGCGGCGGGACGCGGTGGAGCGCGAACTCGCGCTGAAGATGATCGCGGCACAGGCCACGCGCGCGCAGCGTCTCGCGATCGCGACAGACGTGGTCGACAACTCGGGCACGCTCCAACAGCTAGATGCCGCGGTCGACGCGCTGCATTCGAAGTTCCTGCAGCTGGCCTGCGCCTGAAGCGTCACCAGAACGCGGAAATCCCGGCGATGCCCTGCGCGCCGGCGGCCAGCGCCGTGGCGAGATCGCGCTGTGTCATTCCGCCCAGCGCAAATACCGGCAGCGTGGCTTCGTCGCAGAGCGCAGCAAACGCGTCCCAGCCGAGCGCGACCTGACCCGGATGGCTGGCGGTCATCGCGACGCTGCCGAGCACCGCGAAATCCGCACCAAGCGACTGCGCCAGAGCCAGCTCTTCGGCGGTGTGGCAGGACGCGGCAAACCAGCGACGCGTGCTCACCGGACGCTCGCGCAGCTGCGCAAGCTGCGCCGCAGGGACATGCACACCGTCGAGGTCCAGCTCCTCGACCAGATCGCTGCGCGAATTGATCAGCAGCTGACCGCCGGCGGCGCGCACGCGATTGAGGCAGGCTGCCGCCAGGCGGCGCAGCGTTGCGTCGTCGCTGTGCTTGTCGCGCAGTTGCACCAGACGCACGCCGCGCTCCAGCGCCGCGTCGAGATGCGCCAGGAAGACGTCCGCGTCGGCACCCGGCTGCGGTGTAATGAGGTAACGCTGCGGCAATGCGAGCGCATGGATGACCGGATGGTCCGCGGCCGGCATCTCGTTGGGATCCAGCGCCGTGGCCGGCACCCATTTCAGCGGCTGCCCCTCGCAAGGATGCGGCACGCCTTCGAATGCCTGCACACGGTAGACGTCGAGCAGGATGCGCTTGGTCGCGTAGCGCCAGGGAATGCGGATCAACGACTCGGCCGAGGCGACGCGTACGCCGATCTCCTCGAGAATTTCCCGCTGCAACGCCTGAACCGGCGTTTCTCCCGGCTCAACCTTGCCACCGGGGAATTCCCAGTAACCGGCCAGATGCTTGCCTTCGGGACGCTGCGCGAGCAGCACGCGGCCGTCGGCGTCGATCAGCGCCGCCGCCACCACATGCACGGGCGCGACATCGGCCGTAGCCGGTGTCGCGCTCATGCTGTCACTCCGTCAGGTCCTCGCACTCAGGCCAGACGACCGTGGCACTGCTTGTATTTCTTGCCCGAACCACACGGGCACGGATCGTTGCGGCCGACCTTCGGGCCTTCGTTGAATTGAGCAACGGCCGGCGCAGTGGACGCTGCCGTGGCCGCGAGCACTTCGCCCTCGCTGGCGAAGCCGCTGGCTTCGGCATGAGCGAACTTGAGCGGCGCCTGTTGCTGCTGGCGGCGCTGCTGCTCCTCCATCTGCTGCACTTCTTCTTCGCTGCGGATGCGTACGCGCGCGAGCAGGGTTGTTGTCTCAAGCTTGATGCGTTCGAGCATGGTCTGGAACAGCTCGAACGACTCGCGCTTGAACTCCTGCTTGGGCTGCTTCTGCGCATACGAACGCAGATAAATGCCCTGGCGCAGGTACTCCATGCTGGCGAGATGCTCCTTCCAGCAGTTGTCCAGAGTGCTCAGCATCACGTGACGCTCGAGCGCACGCATGACTTCGGAACCGAGCATCGCCTCGCGTTCACGGAAATAGCGATCGACTGCGGCCTGGACGTGCTCGAGCACGTCCTCGGAATCGGCTTCGGTCCGGGTCTCGAGCCAGCGCTTGAGATCGATCTCGATGCCGAAATCGTCGGTCAGCTTGCGCTGCAAGCCCGGGATGTCCCACTGCTCGTCGATCGAGTGCTGCGGTACGTGCGTGCGGCACAGGTCGATGAACACGTCAGTGCGGATCGCCGCGGCCGTCTCGGCAAAGTCGTCCTGCTCCAGCAGTTCGTTGCGCTGCTCGTAGATGACCTTGCGCTGGTCGTTGGCGACGTCATCAAACTCGAGCAGATTCTTGCGGATGTCAAAGTTGTGCTGCTCGACCTTGCGCTGCACCTTCTCGATCTGGCGGCTGACCATGCGGTCTTCGAGCGCGTCGTCTTCCTTCATGCCGAAGATCTGCATCCACTTGGTCACCCAGTCGGGTGAGAAGATGCGCATGAGGTTGTCTTCGAGCGACAGGTAGAAGCGGCTGGAACCCGGATCGCCCTGACGACCGGAACGGCCGCGTAGCTGATTGTCGATGCGGCGCGACTCATGCCGTTCGGTACCGACGATGTGAAGGCCGCCCGCGGCGATCACATCCTCGTGACGCTTCTTCCACTCGGCCCTGATGCGATTGCGCTCGGCGTCGGTCGCATCCTCGGCCAGCTCCGCGAGTTCCGCGTCGAGGCTGCCGCCGAGCACGATGTCTGTACCACGGCCGGCCATGTTGGTCGCGATCGTCACCGAACCCGGGCGACCGGCCTGGGCCACGATATGCGCTTCGCGCTCATGCTGCTTGGCGTTGAGCACTTCGTGCGCGACGCCCTGCTTCTGCAGCATCTTGGAAAGGAATTCGGACGCATCGATCGACGCCGTGCCGACGAGCACCGGCTGCTTGCGCTTCTGGCAGTCGCGGATGTCCTCGACGATGGCATCCCATTTCGGCGAGTGCTTGAGGAAGACGAGATCCGGCGAATCCTTGCGGATCATCGGCCGATGGGTCGGAATCACGACCACTTCCAGGCCGTAGACCTGCTGGAATTCGTAGGCCTCCGTGTCGGCCGTACCGGTCATGCCGGCCAGCTTTTTGTACATACGGAAATAGTTCTGGAACGTGATCGTGGCGAGGGTCTGGTTTTCGCGCTGGATCGGCACGCCTTCCTTCGCCTCGACCGCCTGATGCAGACCGTCGGACCAGCGACGCCCGGCCAGCGTGCGGCCAGTGAACTCGTCGACGATGATGACTTCGCCGTCGCGTACGATGTAGTCGACGTCGCGCTGGTACAGCGCGTTGGCACGAAGCCCGGCGTTGAGGTGATGCACCACGACGAGATGCTTGGCGTCGTACAGCGCTTCGTCGGCACCGATAACGCCCTCCTTGCGCAGTAGCTGCTCGGCGTGCTCCATGCCTTCTTCGGAAAGGTGCACCTGCTTCTGCTTTTCGTCGACCCAGTAGTCGCCGACGGTGGAGTCCTCTTTCTCCTGCCGCGTGAGCTTGGGCACGATGCGGTTGATCTTGACGTAGAGCTGCGGCGACTCCTCGGACGGACCCGAGATGATCAGCGGCGTGCGTGCTTCGTCGATGAGGATGGAGTCGACTTCATCGACGATGGCGTAGTTCAGGCCGCGCTGGTAGCGCTGTTCCTTCGACAAGGCCATGTTGTCGCGCAGGTAGTCGAAGCCGAACTCATTGTTGGTGCCGTAGGTGATGTCGGCGTTGTAGGCCTCGGCCTTGTCGCTGTGGTTCATGCCCGGCCAGACCACGCCGACGCTGAGCCCCAGGAAGTTGTACAGCTTGCCCATCTGCGCCGCGTCGCGCTTGGCCAGGTAGTCGTTCACGGTGACGACATGGACGCCCTTGCCTTCGAGAGCGTTGAGATAGACCGAGAGCGTGCCGACCAGGGTCTTGCCTTCGCCGGTGCGCATTTCGGCGATGCGGCCGTTGTTCAACACCATCCCGCCGATCATCTGCACGTCATAGGGACGCAGGCCCAGCACGCGGACCGAGGCCTCGCGTACGGTAGCGAAGGCGTCGGGCAGGATCTGTTCCAGGGTCTGACCCTCGCTCAGACGCTGCTTGAACTGCTGCGTGCGAGCGCGCAGCTCCGCGTCAGACAGAGCCTGCATCGCCGGCTCGAGCATGGCGATCTGTGCCACGGCTTTGTTGAGCTGGCGCAGCACGCGATCGTTGCGGCTGCCGAAAAGGCTCGTCATCAGACGGTTGAACATGGAGTAAGTCGCTCAGCAGGAAAGGGAGAAACGCGCCAAGCCCGCGCGATGCGCAGGCGCGAGCGGACCGCCGATGATAAGCCGGCGGCCGCGTCGGGAAAAGGATGGTGGGTTGCCAGCCCCTGGATTCAAGGGCTGCGGGCAACTGGCCCGGCTGTCAGGCCTTGCGCTGGCTGCGCACGTAGGCGATCGGATTGACGGCCTTGCCGTTGAGCCAGACTTCGAAATGCACATGCGAACCGGTGGAGCGGCCGCTGGAGCCGACCTTGGCGATGACTTCGCCGACGCGGACGCGCTGGCCGACCAGGGCCAGGTTCTGGGAATTATGTGCATAGCGGGTCATGTAGCCGTTGCCGTGGTCGACTTCGACCACGTTGCCGTAACCAGGACGGGTGCCGGACCACGTGACGACGCCTTCGGCGACGGAGTGGATGTCCGCACCCACGTTGGCGTCGAAATCGATGCCGGAGTGGAAAGCGCTGGCGCCGGTGAACGGATCGGGACGGCCGCCGAAATACGAGGAGATATAGCCCGTGCTGACCGGCATGCCGCTGGGCAGCAGGTCGGAATCGATCTTGCGATCAAGCAGCAGGTTCTCCAGTACTTCGAGCTGGGCCTGCTGGCGCACGAAGCGTGCGTGCAATTCTTCGATGGAGTCGGTCAGCTCCGGCGCGGCGGCATGCGAAACGGAGGGCTGCAGTTCTTCGGGACCGCCGACAGCGGGCGGCTCGGAAAAGCTGAACTCACCGTCGTCGAGTTTGCCCGCGCGGGTGAGTCGCTCACCAAGCGCATTGAGACGAGTGGCGTGCGCCTGCAGCGCACCGAGCTTGACCGCCAGCGCATCAAGGTCGCGCTGGGTGCTTTGCTTGATCTGTTCGAGTTCGCGCAGGCGCGCGTCGCTCTGTTCCTTGAGTTCCCGCACTTCGGCCAGCGTCCGTGTCTTCGGACCGGCCACGCTGTAGGCCACGCTGACGCCCAGCAGTGCACAAGCAAGGGCGGCGCAGCCAAGTATTGCTCCACACTTCAGCCGGGTACGCCAGCAACCCAGATCGATGGTCTGCGGCACAGCATGTGGCTTTGCGACAATAATGATATTCATGCTGGTTCGTTCTAGTTCTGCCTGGGTTTCCGAGATGCAAACAAAGCCACCATCAACCGCATCGACATCGCGGCGCCCGCCGTCCGGCCCCAAACCGGTCGGCGAGACTTCCCCCGTCGCGTCGCTTATCAAGCGAGCGCGAGCGCTGGAAGCATTGGATCTTCGTCTGCGCCTGACGCTACCCCCTGCGCTTCGCCTGCATTGCTGCCTGGCCGATGCGCGACAGGGTCGCGTTGTTTTTCTGGCGGACTCCTCGACCTGGGCGGCAAAGCTGAGGCTTCACCAATCCCCGATCCTGGCCGAAGCGCAAAAAGCACTGGGCCAGCCTTTCAAGTCGTTCGCCGTCAAAGTGGCACCCTTGCCGTCCGTTCCCCCGGAGCCTGCAAGGCGGAAGCCGCTTTCCCACACCGCCGCCGCGCATTTGAGCAAGGCAGCGGTCGCACTGGCAGACCCCGAACTCAGGGCCCTGTTCTTAAGTATGGCGTCCCTCGCCGAAACTGCTGATTCCAATGACGCGGAGTCTTGACCGCGCCGCGCTGCGGCTTGCTGAGGGCCGTAGCGGGTATTGCTTCCTACATCGCCTGGGCAGGGTGGGCGTAGGAAATTGGTGCCGTGGCCGGGTCGTCGAAGCAAACCTCTTCCCACGCGCTGGTATCCGCCAGCAGGTTACGCAATAACTGATTGTTCAACTGATGCCCGGACTTGTGCCCGTAGAAGGCACCGATAAGGCTGTGTCCGAGCAGGTACAGGTCGCCGATGGCATCGAGGATCTTGTGTTTGACGAATTCGTCCTCGTAGCGCAGACCGTCTTCGTTGAGTACGCGATAGTCGTCGAGGACGATCGCATTGTCCATCGACCCCCCCAGGACGAGATTACGCTCGCGCAGCATTTCAATGTCACGCATGAAGCCGAAGGTGCGCGCGCGCGAGACTTCCTTCACGAAGGAAGTCGTGGAGAAGTCGATCTCCGCGCGGGACGTCTGCGCGGTGAAGATCGGATGATTGAAATCGATGGAAAAGCCGACCTTGAAGCCGTCGAAGGGCTCGAATCGCGCCCATTTGTCGCCTTCCTGAATGGTCAGCGGCTTCTTGATGCGAATGAAGCGCTTGGCCTTGGCCTGTTCCTCGATGCCCGCGGACTGCAGCAGGAATACGAAGGGGCCGGCGCTGCCGTCCATGATCGGCACTTCGGAAGCGGACAGGTCCACGTAGGCGTTGTCGATGCCCAGGCCCGCCATGGCCGACAGCAGATGTTCGACTGTCGATACGCGGATCGTTCCCTTGGTCAGGGTGCTGGACAGGCTGGTATCACCGACGTTTTCCGCGCGGGCATGGATTTCTACCGGCGGATTCAGATCCACCCGACGGAACACGATACCCGTGTCTACCGCCGCCGGACGCAGGGTCATATAGACCTTTTCGCCGGTGTGGATGCCGACGCCTGTCGCCCGAATGACATTTTTTAGCGTTCGTTGTTTGATCATTTCTATTTTTGTCCCCTGGGGCAGGAGCCAACAAAACGGTCCGGATGCTAGCACAGGGCTTTATGACAGAAAAGCAAAACGATGCGCGGGACCCACAACCTGTGGCGTGGATACAACAATAACCGTGCGATCGGGCATAAAAAAGGCGATATGCCGTCGGCATATCGCCTTTAGGAGGACGTAGCATGACTGATGACGGCGCCTGTCGTCACCTGCCTTTGACGCTTTTTTGCGCAAGACCCTTGCGCGGCCGACGCGACAACGCCGCAGCGGGTGCTGCGGATCGTCGCTATTCGACGCGCGGACCCGGTCCGCGCGCGATCAGTCCGCCTGGCGCCGCAGGAACGCCGGGATGTCCAGATAGTCCATTGCCGGCTCGGCCGCGACCGCCGTTTCACTGACGCTGACCTGGCGCGCCGCCGGACCGGCCACACGCACCGCGGGCTGGGCATAGTCAACGACTTCGTTGCCGGTTCCCGTACGCAGCACCAGGCGCGGACGCGGCTCATCGCGCCGCGTCGTCACCGGCTGGCGGATGGCTGCACGGTTGAGCCCCGTCGCGACCACCGTCACGCGCACTTCGTCCTGCAGCTCCGGATCCAGCGCCGTACCGATGACCACGGTCGCGTCTTCGCTCGCAAAGCCGTGGATGACCTGGCCGATCTCGTCGAACTCGCGCATGGTCAGGTTCGGGCCTGCCGTTACATTCACGAGGATGCCGCAGGCACCGGCGAGGTTGACGTCTTCCAGCAGCGGGTTGTTGATCGCCGACTCGGCGGCCGCGACCGCACGGTCGTCGCCCTTGGCCGACCCCGTGCCCATCATCGCCATGCCCATCTCGGACATGACCGTGCGCACGTCGGCGAAGTCGACGTTGATCAGGCCCGGACGGGTGATCAGGTCGGCAATGCCCTGGACTGCACCGAGCAGCACGTCATTGGCCTGCTTGAACGCGCTGAGCAGGGTCACGTCCCGGCCGAGTACGGTCAGCAGTTTCTCGTTGGGCACGGTGATCAGCGAGTCGACGTGCTGGCTCAGATCTTCGATGCCCTTGAGCGCGACCTGCATGCGGCGCCGGCCTTCGAACGGGAACGGCTTGGTCACCACGGCAACCGTGAGGATGCCGAGCTCCTTGGCCAGCTGCGCGACCACGGGCGCCGCACCCGTGCCGGTACCGCCACCCATGCCGGCGGTGATGAACACCATGTCGGCACCCTGCAGCATCTCGACGATGCGTTCGCGGTCCTCCAGCGCCGCCTGACGGCCGACTTCGGGATTGGCGCCGGCGCCGAGCCCCTTGGTCACATTGCTGCCCAGTTGCAGGCTGAACTTGGCGCCTGAATTCTTGATCGCCTGCGCATCGGTATTCGCGCAGACGAAATCAACGCCCTCGACGTGCTGCTGCACCATGTGGGCGACGGCATTGCCGCCGCCGCCGCCGACACCGATGACCTTGATCACCGCGTTCGGCGCGACCTTTTCCACGAATTCGAACATGACTCCCATCCTCCGGTTTTATGAACTGCTGGTTTTGTGTGCCGCGCGGACCTGCCTGGCCTGCCGACCGGTCGGAGAACAGGCGCGTTCTCCGCTTGCAAGGCCTTTCGCCCTGCACCGCGACTTCCTGCCGCGGGCTGCAACCCGGCGACGCCGTGGCGTCGCCGCTTTGAGCAAATGCCGTTTGATTCACTCGTTCAGAAATTTCCTTTGAACCAATGCATCACCTTGTCCCAGAGACCGCCGACGCGGGCGACGCCGGCGCCCGCGGGGCGGCGCACGGCTTCGCGGCCAGCGCCGTAGAGCAGCAGGCCCACGCCGCTGGCATGGATCTGATTGGAGACGACATCGGACAGGCCGCTGACGTGCTGCGGCACGCCCAGGCGCACCGGCATGTGGAACAGTTCTTCGGCCAGCTCCACGACGCCTTCCATCTTGGCGCCGCCGCCGGTCAGCACGATGCCGGCCCGAGTCAGCTCTTCCAGCCCCGAGCGGCGCAGTTCGGCCTGCACCATCTCGAAAATTTCCTCGTAGCGCGGCTGCACCGCCTCGGCCAGGGTCTGCCGTGCCAGGCGACGCGGCGGGCGGTCGCCGACGCTGGGCACCTGGATGGTCTCCTCGGCCGTCGCTAGCTGCGCCAGGGCGCAGGCGTAGCGGATCTTGATTTCCTCGGCATTCGCGGTCGGTGTGCGCACGAACTGGGCGATGTCGTTGGTGACCTGATCGCCACCGATCGGCAGCACCGCCGTATGCCGGATTGCTCCCTGTGTGTAGATCGAAAGATCCGTGGTACCCGCGCCGATGTCGACGAGGCAGACGCCGAGCTCGCGCTCGTCCTGGGTCAGCACCGCACGCGCCGAGGCGACCGCCGAAGGCACGAGCTCGTCGACCGAAAGGCCGCAGCGCTGGATGCACTTCATGATGTTCTGCGCCGCGCTGGCCGCGCCGGTGACCAGGTGTACGTTCGCTTCCAGGCGCACACCGGACATTCCGACCGGATGGCGTATGCCCTCCTGGCCGTCGATGAGGTATTCCTGCGGCTCCTTGTAGACGACCCAGCGGTCGCCGGGAATCGCCAGCGCGCTGGCCGCGTTGAGCACCGCGTCGAGGTCGGCCTGCGTCACTTCCTTGTCGCGGATCGGCGCCGTGCCGTGGGAGTTGTCGTCCTTGATGTGGCTGCCGGAGATCGAGGCGTAGACCGAGCGGATCTCGCAGCCGGCCATCAGCTCGGCCTCTTCGACCGCGCGCTGGATCGACTGCACGGTTGATTCGATGTCGACGACGACGCCGCGCTTGAGTCCGCGCGAGGCATGCGAACCCACGCCGATGATCTCGACCGGCTCGCCGTGCTGGAATTCGCCGACGATGGCGACGGTCTTGGAAGTGCCGATGTCCAGACCGACGATCAGGGATTTTTCAGTCTTGCGGTTCATGCGTCTTCCACCGGCGCGGTATCAGGGGTTGCGGGCGGAGGCGGCGCCGATGCGGGCACGGCGACGGGTTCGCCGGGCCACTTCATCGCGAAGCCGTTGCTGTAGCGAAGATCGACGTACTCAAACGCGCCCTGGCCGCTTGTGGCCACGCGCGGATACATCTGCAGGAAGCGGCGCAGGCGCTCCGGCGCATGCTCGTTGCCGACGATGATGTCGGCGCCGCTGTCGAGGTGGACGGTCCAGCTACCGCGCGCGCTGAGGCTGACACCTGACACCTGCAGGCCGCTGCCAACCGCCTCGGCCAGTACGGCGCGATGGAACGCGATGACCTCGGCGATGCGCTCGTCGGGTCCGTCCAGCCGAGGCAGCCCCTGGATCTCGGAAGCACCCGGCACCTGGAACAGCTCGCCTTCGCGGCTGATCAACCGATTCGCGCCCCAGTGCGCGTACGGCCGCTGTTCGTAGACGCGCAGCACCAGCGTGTCGGGCCAGCGCTTGCGCGCCTCGACCTTTTCAACCCAGGGCAGCTGCGCCACACTTTTCTGCACACCGGCCAGATCGACCGCGAAGAAGCCGATGCCGATCGCCGGCCCCGCCGCGGCGCGGATCTGCTCGGCGCTGACGTTGGCAAATTCGGCCTGCAGCTCGAGCCGGCGCACCGGCCAGCGATCGGCCGCATACCAGCCGTTGAGCAGCCCGACCACGGGCAGCGCGACCAGGGTCAGCGCGATCGCCCAGGCGAGCAGACGCTGGATCGCCGTTGCGCTCATGCGGTCGCGTCCCCGAGGCTGGTTTCGAGAATGCGCCAGCACAGTTCGGGAAACTCGATGCCGATCGCGCGCGCCGCCTTGGGCACGAGCGAGTGACTCGTCATGCCCGGTGTCGTGTTCACCTCGATCAGCCAGTTGCCGCCGCTGCGGTCACGCATCACGTCGACGCGACCCCAGCCGCTGGCGCCCGAGGCGTGGAACGCGCGCAGCGCGAGTGCGCGCAATTCCTCCTCGGCCACGCCCTGCAGGCCGGGACAGAGGTACTGTGTGTCATCGGCGATGTACTTGGCGTGATAGTCGTAGAAC
>JAAFHE010000600.1 GCA_013298265.1 Lysobacterales bacterium
CAGCGATGCGGCGGTGATTTCGCTCGCCGCGCAACTGCTGATCCTGGCCGGCCTGTTCCAGTTTTCCGATGGCATCCAGGTTGCGTCGAGCGGCGCGCTGCGTGGTCTCAAGGACACGCGCGTGCCGATGCTGATCACGGTGCTGGCCTACTGGGGCATCGGCATGCCGGTGGGCTGGTGTCTCGCGTTTCCTCTGGGCATGGGCGCGCGCGGGATGTGGATCGGCCTGATCGCCGGCCTGTCGGCCGCGGCCGTGCTGCTCTTCCTGCGCTTCAACCGCCAGGCCGCGCGCGGTCGCTGGCAGCAGGCCGCACGTCCGACAGGGGTTTCACCGGCGGATACAGGCCACAATATGCCTCACTGAAGCGGTGCCATCCGGCAGCGCAGCCACCACTGAGCGGCGCCGTCCGGCGCGGCCCGGCCATTCAGCAAGCAGGAGACAACAATGACGGAGCGTAAGCCCGGTCCGGTGCGCCGGTTCTTCGGCGCGATCTGGGACGCGATCAATTTCACCCGGCGCCTGGTGTTCAACCTCATCTTCCTGTTCGTGCTGGTGGTCTTCCTGATCGGGCTCTCGGCCAAGGCGCCGGTGATCGAGCCGCGTACGGCGCTGGTACTCGAACTCAAGGGCGAACTCGTCGAGCAGTACCGTACCGATGCCGGTTCGCGCGCGCTGGAGCGCATGCTCGGCAGCACCGCGAACGAGATCCAGCTGCGCGATGTGCTCGACGTGATCCGGCGTGCCGGCAACGACGCGAACATCGAGCGCATCGTGCTGCAGCCCGATGGACTGCGCGGTGCCGGACTCGCGTCGCTGGCCGAGATCGGCGCGGCGCTGGAACGCTTCCGCAGCACCGGCAAGGAAGTCGTCGCGCTCTCCGACGGCATGACACAGATGCCGTATTTCCTGGCCGCGCATGCGGACCAGATCCTGCTGCATCCGGACGGCGCCGTGCTGCTGAACGGGTTCGCCAGCTATCGCTTCTACTACAAGGATCTGCTCGAGAAGCTCGCGGTCAAGGTGCACCTGTTCCGCGTCGGCGAATTCAAGTCGGCGGCCGAGCCGTACATCCGCAATGACGCGTCGAGCGAAGCGCGCGAAGCCGACCTGTTCTGGCTCGACGGCCTGTGGCAGACCTGGCTCGGCGATGTCGGCAGTAGGCGCAAGCTCGAGCCCCGGGCGATCCAGAACGGCATCGAAATACTGCCCGAGGCGATCGACGACGCGCAGGGCGATCTGGCCAAGATCGCGCTGACGTCGCACCTCGTCGACCAGCTCGCGACGCGCGATCAGGCGCGCGAAATCCTCATTGCCAAAGGCGTGCCCGACAAGGCCAAGCACAGCTTCCGCCAGGTGCACTGGCACGACTACCACGCGCTTGCGCGCAGCTCGGCCCTGCCGGACCTGCGTGCATCGGTCGCCGTCGTCGTCGCTGAAGGCGATATCGTCAGTGGCGAGCAGAGCGCCGGCACGGTCGGCGGCGAATCCACCGCCGCACTGCTGCGTGAAGCGCGCGAGGACGACAACGTCAAGGCCGTCGTGCTGCGCGTGAACTCGCCCGGTGGAGAGGTATTCCCGTCCGAGCAGATCCGGCGCGAGGTGGAGCTGATCAAGCAGGCCGGCAAGCCGGTCATCGCCTCGATGGGCGATGTCGCGGCCTCGGGCGGCTACTGGATTTCGATGGATGCGGACGAGATCTTCGCCCAGCCGGCGACCATCACCGGCTCGATCGGCATCTACGGCCTGTTCGTCACGATTCCCGAAACGCTGGAAAAGATCGGTGTGCATACCGACGGCGTCGGCACGACGCCGCTGGCCGGTGCGTTCGATATGCGTCTGCCGCTGGATCCGTCCGTGGCCAAGGTGATCCAGTCGGTGATCAACAAGGGCTACCGCGATTTCATCGGCCGCGTGGCTGCGGCCCGTGGCAAACAGGCCGCCGAGATCGACCAGGTCGCGCGCGGCCGCGTATGGACCGGTCGCCAGGCGCTGGAGCGCGGCCTTGTCGACAAGCTCGGCGGCCTCGACGCGGCGATTGCCGCCGCGGCCGAACGCGCCAAGCTCGGCGCCGACTGGCAGACGCGCTACATCGAGAAGACGCCTGGCGCATTCGAGCAGTTCCTGCTCGGCATGAGCGACAGTGCCGGCGCGCGCGCACTGGCGAAGATCGAGCTGCTGCGGCCGGAGGCCGCGCTGCTGGATGACCCCGACCTGCAGCGTCCCTTGCGTATGCTGCGCACGCTGCAGGGCGGCAAGCCAAACGTGTTTGCCTACTGCTTCTGCGAGATTCGCTGAGGCTGGCGGCGCGCCTGCGGGCGCGCCGTTGGTTCCTGGGTGCCCAGATGTTGCAACGGAATGGCGGTTCGCTATATTTATCTTTTGTTAAAAACTTACAAATTAACTATTGCGATCTTGTCTGTGTCGACCGGGCGCGGCGCGCGCCAGGCTTGAACCTGCAGGATGCATGTCTCAGGCGTCGTTGCGCGGTGCGCCGAAGCGCTGCAGCGCCTCGACCATGACCTGCTCGAGCGAGGCGTCCGGATCGTGTCGTATCGCATCGAGCGCCGCCGTGTCCCAGTCCTGCACGAGCTTGCCGCCGAGCAGCAGCACGCAGCGGCTGATGAAGCGCTCGGCCACCTCGAGCGCATGCGTGGCGAGCAGCACGGCGCAGCCGTGTTCGCGGGTCAGGCGCACGAGGTGCTGCTTGAGCGCGAACGCGCTGAGCGGATCGAGACCGTTCATGGGTTCGTCCAGCACGATCAGCGGCGGCTCGCCGATCAGGCCGAGCAGGATGCCGAGCTTCTGCCGCGTGCCCAGTGAATAGGCCTGCACTTCGTGGTCGAGCCAGCGCGTGAACGCGAGCGCCTCGGCCAGTTCCAGCGTAGCGGCCGGAATCGTGCCGAGATCGCGTGCACCGGCGAACAGCTCCAGGCACTGGCGTCCGGTCAGCAATGCCGGCAGCAGGGTCGGATCGACCGCAAAGCCCAGACGCTGCTTGGCGCCGAGCGGATCGCCGGCCATGTCCACGCCGGCGATCACGATGCGGCCCTGCTGCGGCTGCAGGATGCCGGCGAGGCAGCGCAGCAGCGTGGTCTTGCCCGAGCCGTTCGGGCCGATCAGCGCGGCGAATTCGCCGGCCTGCAGGCGCAGGTCGACGCCATCCAGTACGCGTTGCGGCCCGTAGGCATGAACCAGGCCGGCAATTTCCAGGACGGACATCAGGCAACACTCCGGGCAACAACGTAGTGGCGCGCGGCCAGCGCGATGGCGAGCAGCGGCACGATGACGACGAACTGATAAGCGAGCAGCAGCAACAGCACGACTTCCGC
>JAAFHE010000601.1 GCA_013298265.1 Lysobacterales bacterium
ACGCCGAACCAGGAGCCGAGCGTGGCGAGGATGCCGGCCAGGTTGGTGCCCTTGTACGGTGTACCGACGGACTGGATCAGGCGGGCGCCGGTCGCGTTGTCGAGACCACTCCAGTAGTAGGTATACAAATGCAGTGACGCCGCGCCGCCCTGGCTGTGGGCGACTGTGCCGAACGAGTTCCAGGTGCTGCCGTAGGTCTGCAGCAGGCGCGCGAACTGGTCGTGGCTGCGGTTCTGATTGGCGTCGAGGAAGCTGGACGAGGTGCTGAACTGTGCTGCCGGCCAGACGCCGCCGGAGCAATAGCCGTGGACGAGGATCAGGCGCTGGCCGACGCCCCTGATCGCATTCTCGCCGGTCGGACGCGGTCCCATGCGCATGGCTTCGTCGATCTGCGCAGGCGCTGCGCGGAACTCGCTCTGGTCGGGCAGGCTGAGCGCGAGCGTGCGTGCGCCGGTCAGGGTGACGAAATGATCCGGGTCCTCGATGCGCAGATCGCGTAGCTGGTACGGCGCCTGCGCCTTGACGCGCGTGATCCAGCGCGGATCGAAGCCAAGGGCCAGCGTGCCGTCCTTGTCCGGCGTGACCATGCCACTGACCCAGGCCACCGGCGTGGCGTTGCCCTTGGCGTCGGTGCCCCAGATTTCCGCGTAGGCGCGGTAATGCTGGCCGGGCTTGCTGGTCACGACCGGCAGATTCAGCGACAGTCGCCCGTCGGTCACGGCGCTGGCACTGATGACCGCTTCGGTGTTGCTCAGGCGCAGGCTGGCGTCGACCACGGGCAGGACATGCTCGGCTGTGCGCACGACGCGCTGGCCGTCGGCCTTGCGGCCGTTCGCGACGACCTGGGCGACATAATTGCCGCTGGCCTCGGCGACGAAGCCCGCACCGAACAGGCCGTCGCCGGCGAGTGCATCGGCGTGTCGGCCATCGTCGAACATCGCGTAGCTGCGGATGCTGCCGTCGGGCGCGGTCACGCGCAGTTGTGCATCGTCTATGCGCGCGCCGTGACCTTTGAGGCTGGCGCTGCCGAGCGTGGCGACGACGTTGAGCTCCTGTCCCACGATCTGGCGCCGATGCGCCGGATGCGACAGCAATTCCGTGCCCTGGTCGCCCTCGAGCAGCAGGTAGCCGGCCCGGCCGCGGCTGGCGTTCGCGTCGATACGCAGCTTCCATACGCCGTTTTCAAGCTTGTCGAGCGCGTAGTAGTTGCTCGGCACGCGGGCCTGTTCCAGCGCAAAGTCGGTGGGTTTTACCGCGCTCGCCAGTTCCGCCGCGGGGATGCGGCGGCCGGTCGGCGACTGTAGCTGCAGCTCCCAGTTCGAGTTGTAGCCGGAAAATACGAGGAAGCGCACCTTGCCGTTCTCTACCGGCAGATCCGCCTGCCAGCTCGCGTTGCCGCTCGCGTCAGCGGTCATTTCCACCGGCAACAGCGCGCTGTGCGAATAGATCGCCGCCTCGGCCGGGTCGGGCGTGCGCATCTGCGCGAACTCCTCGGGCGGGCCGGACAGTTGCTTGGAAACCGGTCCGGCTGCGGACAGCGCCAGCGGCGCGGCAAGCAGCACGGTCGAAATGATCGCCAACGTCAGGGGACTTCTGGTCACGGTTTTTCCTCCCAGGAACAACGAGCTATGTGGATTAGGCTGCTTGGTCGAGCGGCACTTCCCCTGAAGTGCGGACGCTCCGGCGAGCGGGGCGAAAGACTACCGTACTCAAACGACCGTTTGATGCACGCCGCGGTGCAGCACGAGTCGCCGACGCGCGGCGCCGGCCAGTCTGCGCGAGCGCGCTGTGGCCAGCTTGTGGTGTTTGCCGACCACGGTCGGCTCGGTTTTGGCCGCGCTGCTGCGGCGCGTAACGCCTTCCTGCCGCCCTGGGCTCGTCGAGGTCCCGGCAGCCGCAAGGTTCCTGCCGCTGCCGGTGCGTTGCCTGGCGCCCATCTGTCGTCGCAGCGACGGCGCTGATCCGGATATCCGGTCAGCGCCGTTCTGCCTCTTGCGTTTGCTTCAGTCGGCTTTCGTCTCACGCGCTGTGCCGCCCGCGCCGTCGCGCGGTAAATAGCCGCGAGCAAAGTCGCGGTCGCCCATTACGGTGACGTCGAAGATGCAGTTTGCCAGCTTGGTTTCGTTCCCGATGCCGACACAGACTTCCCGCGCCAGATCGGGCCGCATGGTCGTGAGCGTCGGCCGTGTCGGCAGCAAGGGAGTGCGGCACGGCTGGCCGCTCGGCGTCGGCCAGTTGCGGTCGGTGAAGTCGGCAGTCGAGGTGCCGGCCGCATAATCGAACAGGCTGGTCGACGAGGTGACGCGCCAGGCGTCGGCGAATGTCTGGTTCAGCACGACGTGCCGGTTGCTCAGCGGCCCCGGCATCGGTCCGAACGACGATCCGTCCGGCGCGCGCGGCAGCCAGTCGCCCGCTAGCACAGGTCCGGCGATGCCTTCGCGCCCTGGCGTGTTGCGCACGTCGATATCCAGATACCAATAGCCTTGCGAGGCCCAGAAGCGCGGCGTGACGGTCACGTCGGTGCCATCGGCGAAATGCAGGTCCATACCGGGTCCAGGTACGGATGCGACGATCGTGTTGCCGCCGCCGAGGTTGATCGGCGTGACCGGCAGTTGCACCACGCGGCCGTCGATGCGGACCTGCATCTCTTCCTTGTTCGCCGATCCGCGCAGCGGCTGGTAGCTGACGCGATGCGTGCCGACGCGTGCGGCGACCGCGGTGTTGAGGCTGACGCAGCTGGCCAGACCCGTGTACGGATTGGGCGGCGGCGTGAAGGTGGTCTGCACCGGCGACTGGCGGCTCTGCACTTCGAAGCCGGTATCCGAGTTCTTCAGTACCACGAATTCGCCCGCGGCCTGGAAATCGTAGTTGATGCCATTGGTTGTCGTGATGTGCGGATCACCCGAATCGCCGGCCGACGGATCGGGCGGTGCGTTGCAGTAGGCGTTCATGAACGCGGTGGCCACCACAGTTGCGGTGCCCGGCGAGAACTGCGGCATGGTGGTCGCGATGGCTTGCGGAAGAATGGTGCCGCAATAGCCCGGCAACTGGTTGGACAGATGCGGGAAGCGCCCGGCGCTGAACTTGACGTGGCAGCCGCTGCACACCGGAGGCACGGTCGGGAACGCTTGCGAAAGCTGGTTCTGCGGCCAGCTTGCCGGCACCAGCGGGTCGTAGCGATTGGGCGAGAACGTCGGCAGGTTCTGCGGCGGCAGCGGCAGCGTGCTCCAGACGGCCGGACCGAGATTCGCGTTCGGATGCGTGATGTAGGGATTCTCGCCGGCATGGCAGTCGGTACAGACGCCGCCGGTGCCGGCCAGCAATTCGTT
>JAAFHE010000602.1 GCA_013298265.1 Lysobacterales bacterium
GCGAGCACCGGCACGCCGTTGGCGCGCGCGGTTTCGATCACCGCGGCCGCGGTGGCGTTGATGACGGCGGTGACGCCGCCGGACTGGGCATACAGCAGCTTGCCTTGAGGCATGAAGGACTCCTTGATGGCCACGGCGGTGGCCCGGTTGCGGGATATTCGGGGCGGTATGCCGGTGGCCGGGCGCCTGTGGCGCGGCTTCGTCGCAACGCAGCAACGCAGCGCCGGTCGTTTGACTAACCGGGTGGCGCCCGCTAGCGTTCACGCCAGAGTCTAACCTAGGCCCGGACTGCCGCGGCCTCTCCAGGAATCATCCATCCATGCGTATCGTGCTACTCGGGGCGCCCGGTTCGGGCAAGGGCACCCAGGCGAGTCTGTTAAAGGCGGAACTGAACATTCCGCACATTTCCACCGGCGATTTGCTGCGTGCCGCTGTCAAGGCCGGAACGGCCCTGGGCATTAAGGCCAAGTCGGTCATGGATGCGGGTCAGCTGGTCTCCGACGACATCGTGCTGGGTATGCTGGAGGAACGGCTGGCCCAGCCCGACGCGCGCGCCGGGTTCATCCTCGACGGTTATCCGCGCAACCTGGCTCAGTGCGAAGCGCTGCAGCGGTTGCTTGAGCGTCTGCAGCAGCCGGTTGACGTTGCGCTGCAGCTCGTGGTTCCCAGCGAGATGATTGTCGACCGCCTCGCCGGTCGCGCGGCTGCCGAAAACCGCAAGGACGACACGCCGGATACCGTGCGGGAACGCCTGCGCGTCTACGCCGAACAGACGGCTCCCGTGGCGGGTTTCTACGAGCAGCAAGGCCGGCTCACCGTGCTCGACGGCGTCGGCGAGCTGCGTGACGTGTACCAGCGGATTCTCTCGTCGCTGCCGCGGCGCGCGGCCTGAGCCGCTTTTCATGTGACGCCGTCGCCGCGGCCCGATGGGTCGCGACGGACGTGTCGCCCTGGGCCGAAATCCGGACGAGGCAATGCCTGCACTGTTGGTGATCCTTCGCGACATCCTGTTCCTGCGGCGCGGTCCGCAGGATCTGCCCTATTCCCCGCTGTTGCTCGCGATCGTCGCGGCCGTCTGCCTGCTGATTTCGCTATGGGCGGGCAGCATTCTGATGCCCAAACAGACCGATACGCTGCTGCGCGTACTGGCCGGGTTGCTGCTGCATCTCGGTTTCCTTTACCTGCTGTTGAACGTCCTGCAGCACCAGGCGCGCTTCGTCCAGACCGCGTTGGCGAGCCTCCTCGTGGACGTGTTATTCACCGCTGTGGTGTTGCCGTTGCTGCCGATCTTCGAACCGTTCAGCCGCAATTCGCCGACGCCGGACAATGTCAATGGCGTCGCTGCCATCGCGTCGCTTCTGCTGCTCGCGCTGGGAGTCTGGCGCATCGTCGTCGACGCGCACATCCTGCGTGCTGCGCTCGAAGTCCGCCTGCTCGCGGCGCTGCTGATCAATACCGGCTTGTTTTTCGCTGCGCAGGTCGTACTTGGCGCACTGTTCGGCGTATCCGAAGGAAGCTGATTCATGCATCTGCACATCCTGGGCATCTGCGGCACCTTCATGGGTGGCGTTGCTGCACTGGCGCGCGAACTCGGCCACACGGTCGAAGGGTCGGACCAGAACGTCTACCCGCCGATGAGCACCCAGCTCGAGCAGCTTGGCATCGTGCTCAAGTCCGGCTACAGCGCAGCACATCTGCAGCCGGCGCCCGACCAGGTCATCGTCGGCAATGCGTTGTCGCGTGGTAACGCTGCGGTCGAGCATTTCCTCGACGCTGGTTTGCCCTACGTGTCCGGCCCGCAATGGCTCGGCGAACAGGTATTGCGCGGACGCCAGGTGTTCGCGGTCGCCGGAACGCATGGCAAGACCACGACCACCGCCATGCTGGCCTGGATCCTCGACGCCTGCGGCCGCGCTCCAGGTTTTCTCGTCGGCGGCGTGCCGCAGAACTTCGACGTGTCGGCGCGGCTCGGCCGCGGTGCGGCGTTCGTGATCGAGGCCGACGAATACGACACGGCCTTCTTCGACAAACGTTCCAAGTTCGTCCACTACCGCCCGCAAATAGCGATTCTCAACAACCTCGAATTCGATCACGCGGACATTTTTCCGGACGTTGCTGCTATCCAGCGCCAGTTCCATCACCTAGTCCGTACCGTACCCGGCAACGGCCGGCTCATCGTCAACGCCGAAGACACACATCTGGCCGAGGTGTTGGCTCAAGGGTGCTGGACGCCGGTAACGCGCTTCGGCCTCGACAGTGGCGACTGGCAGGCGCGCCTGAACGCGGCTGACGGCTCGGCGTTCCGTGTACTGGTCGAGGGGGCTGATCGTGGTGAAGTGCGCTGGGATCTGATCGGCCGGCACAACGTGATGAATGCGCTCGCTGCTCTGGCGGCGGCCGATGCGGCCGGTGTCGACATCACCTCGGCGATCGCTGCGCTGGCGACGTTCCGCAGCGCGCGCCGCCGCATGGAGCGGGTCGCTGACACCGCGGGTATCAGCGTCTACGACGACTTCGCCCATCATCCCTCTGCGATTGCGACTACGCTGGCCGGACTGCGCGCGCGCGTCGGTACCGGCCGCATCCTGGTCGGGCTGGAGCCGCGCTCTAATTCCATGCGCCAGGGTGCGCATGCGCATGAACTCGCGCCGTCGCTGCGTGACGCCGACGCTGTCGTATTGCTTCAGCGCGCCGAATTGCCGTGGGATGCGGCGCGCGTCACCGATGCGTTGCAGGGTCGCGGCGCGACCGCGCCGACGGTCGACGCGCTGCTGGCTGCACTGCGTGCGCAGGCGCGTGCCGGCGACCATGTGGTGTTCATGTCCAATGGCGGTTTCGAGAACGCGCCGCGACGCTTCGCGGCGCTGCTCGCGCAGTGCGATGCGTGAGGTAGTCCGTGGGCCGGCGCATGCCAGCCGGCCATCGCCTCGCCGCACGCATGCACCTACACTGCGCGCGTGAATCAGGACGATATCCCGCTGTTTCCGCTCAACGCTGTGCTGTTTCCCGGCGGCCATCTGTCGCTGCGCATCTTCGAGCCTCGCTACCTCGATCTGGTCCGTGAATGCAGCCGCAACGACAGCGGTTTCGGTGCCTGCCTGATCCTGGTCGGGCGCGAGGCCGGTGAGCCGGCTACCCCGGCGGCGGTCGGCACGCTGGCGCGCATCGAAGATTTCTATTCGCTACCTGACGGCCTGCTGGGCATCCGAGCGCGAGGCAGCCGCCGCTTCCGTGCCGCCACGACGCGCGTGCGGGACAATGGCCTGGTTCATGGCATCGTGCACTGGTTGCCTGACGAGCCCGAAATCACGATGCCGCCAGAATAT
>JAAFHE010000603.1 GCA_013298265.1 Lysobacterales bacterium
TGCCGCTGACCAGCAGCACCCAGGTCTGCGGTGGCATTCCGGCGACCACGTTCCCGAATCCGGTGCAGGGCTTTGGCCAGATCGACATGGTCGCCGCCATTGCTCGCGCGACCGACAACCTCTTCGCCGACGACTTCGATCCGCCGGCGCCCTGAGGCCGGGGCGTTATCACACGACAGAGGGGCCTTGCGGCCCCTTTGTCGTTCTGGCTCATCCGGTATGAGCCGCAAGGGAGGCGCGGCGATACACTGCGCGCATGCCCGACACCGATCTGCCGCCAGTCACTGACACCGTCGACGACAAGTTCGTCGTCGCGATTTCCTCGCGCGCCCTGTTCGACCTCGGCGAGAGCCATGCGCTGTTCGAGAGCGACGGCCTCGACGCGTATCGCCGCTACCAGATGCAGCACGAGGACGACCTGCTCGCGCCCGGCATCGCGTTTCCGCTGGTGCAGAAGCTATTGCGGCTGAATCAGGCCGGCAACGGCGCACCCCGGGTCGAAGTGATACTGCTGTCGCGCAACTCGGCCGACACGGGCCTGCGCATCTTCAATGCGATCGAGCACTACGGCCTGGCGATCGAACGTGCCGCGTTCACGAATGGTGCGCCGACCCATGCCTATGTGCAGCCGTTCGCGGCCGATGTGTTCCTCTCGGCGCATCCGGAAGATGTCGCGCATGCGTTGGCGGCCGGCGTCGCCGCAGCGACCATCCTGCCGTCGAAGGCGCCGACCAGCGCGTCGGAACAATTGCGCATCGCCTTCGACGGCGATGCCGTGCTGTTCGGTGACGAGTCCGAGCGCGTGTCGCAGGAGCAGGGCCTCGATGCGTTTCACCGGCACGAAGCCGAGCACGCTGCGAGCCCGCTGCCCGGCGGACCGTTCCGCGGTTTCCTCGACGCCTTGCACCGGATTCAGAGCGCGTTCCCGCTCGAACACTCGCCGATCCGCACGGCGCTGGTCACCGCGCGCTCGGCGCCGGCGCACAAACGCGTGATCCTGACCCTGCGCGCCTGGGGCGTCCGCATCGACGAGGCGTTGTTCCTCGGCGGCCGTGACAAGGGGCCGTTCCTCGAAGCCTTCGGCGCCGACATTTTCTTCGACGATTCGCGCAGCAATGTCGAATCGGCGCGGCGTCACGTCGCGACCGGGCATGTGCCGCACGGCGTGTCGAACGAGCCGCGGCGCTGATGCGAAGGGCGATCGCGCTGATCGCCGGCATCGTTGTGCTTGCGGCAGCGTGGTACGCCGCTCGTCCGTCACCGGCGACACCTTCCGCCTCCGCTGACGACACCACAACGCCGGCCGCGGCGCACGTCCGTTCGTCATTGTCGGCGCCGCAATCGCCGGAGGAAGCGCCCGCGCGCAGCGCTGCGGCGTCCCGACGGCCGGAAGGGGCGCCACAGCAACCGCAGGCTGCGGTCGATTTTGCGCAGCGGCGTGCTGGACTCGAGCGGCGTGCGAACCAGGGCGACATGACCGCCGCCGCGGAACTCGGCGAGCTGTTGTCGCAGTGCCAGTACTACTCGCCGATGACGCCGGAGCAGATCGAGGACACGGTCGTGACCGGCCTGGCCGCCGACGCGGAGTCGCCCCAGCTCGGCGGTCAGCCCGTCTCGCCGGAGCTGTTGATGCTGCTGATGCAGGAAGGCTATGCGGAACTTGAGCGCCATTGCGCCGGCACGCAGAACGCGATCACCGCCGCGGATTTCCCGGCCGCGCTGGAATGGCTGCGGCGCGCAGCGGAAGCGGGCGATGCCGGTGCGATGGTCAGCTATGCGATGTACTCCGCACAGGGTGCGGGCCTAGTGACGGCGTCGGACGGGCCGACCCTTGCGCGCGACTTGAAGGCAGGCAGTCAGCGGGCAGGCGACTATCTCGATCGCGCCGTGCGTGCGGGCGATGCGCGCGCGCTGCAGGTTCGCGCAGATGCCTACGCGAACGGCACACTGAAACCGCGCGACGACATCGCCGCCTATGCCGACATGCATGCGCTGGCGCGAACGGAACAGGGCCGCGCATGGCCGCCGCGGCTCGTCGAGCTTTACCTGCAGGCCCTCGCCGCACCGCTCGATGCGGCACAGCTGGCCCAGGCGCGGGAGCGCGGCGATGCGGTCTGGCGCGAATGCTGCGCTTCGGGTACGCGCTGAGGCATGGTCATCGCCGGTTGTCGGCCTGCGCGTGCAATGCGACCATCGCGCGCTGCTGCGCGAAGGATCCTGTCGATGAGCATTGCCGATTTCATCCACGTCACCGAAGTCGACCAGGGACCGCCGTTCGCCGAGGGTCTGTTCCAGCGCAACTACAAGGTGCCGGCGCCGGATTTTCCGCACCACGTGGTGGCTTTCTGGAAGCGTGACGACGGCAGCTTTGTGCCGGTGAGCTATGTGCATTTCACCGACTGCGCCGACATTTTCCTCGCCGGCGGCGCGGCCACCGACGGCGATCTGCTGCGCGGCATGAGCGATGCGCAGCGTACCGCGCTCAAGGACTACGGCGGCCTGATGCTGGCGACCCTGCGCTACGGTTTCGAGCGCTGGGGACCGCAATGCGAGGCGATCTTCACCTGCTGCGGCGACGCGCGCGCACTGCAGACCACACCCAAGCTTGGCTTCGGCGAAACCGGCATCGAATACCTGCTCGCGTACTGGACGCGCGAACCCAGCCCGCGGCGACGGCGCGAGCTTATCGCCAAGGCCAGGAGCTTCATGCCGTTCTGAGCGCGGTTGCGCTTGCCCCCATCGACTTCGAACGAGGCTTTGCATGCTCAGCGGTGAACATTTCGACCCCCGCGACATCCTGCCGGCGCAACTGCAGGATTTCATCACCATCAGCGAAATCGACCATGCCGGATTTCTCGTCGCCGACCTGTTCCGGCGCAAGTTCGGCCATCCGCCGCCGGACATTCCTCGCCATCTCGTCGGCTTCTACCGCGCGCCCGGCGGCAGTCTGCACCTGGCGGGGTTCTCGCACATGATGCCGTTCGGCGACGTGTATCTTTCCGGCGGCTCGTGCTCTGACGGCGACACCATGCGCCTGATGCTGCCGGAGCACCGCGATGCGCTGCGCGCGGCCGGCGGCCTGTGGTTCTACTTGTTGAAATATGCCTTCCGCAAATATGCGGACTGCTGCGACGCGTTCTTCGGCCACTGCGGCGATGCGCGTGCGCTGGAGGTCGCGCTCGCCGCGGGCTTCATCCAGACCGAACACGAGCACGTCATCGTCAACTGGCACAAGCCGCTGCATGACAACCACAAGCGCGCGCTGGTCGCGAAAGTGCACGCGCTCGGGGCCTTTTAGCTGGGTAGGGACAAATATACGCAGCGAG
>JAAFHE010000604.1 GCA_013298265.1 Lysobacterales bacterium
CGCTCAATCCGCAGCGCAGTCACGCTGTACCGATCTGCATCACGATAGACGCCGCGATCGACCCCGGGATGCTTGCCCAGGCCTGGGACCGCGTCATCGACCGCTTTCCTTTGCTCAAAACCCGTATCGTCGAACAGGAAGGCACGCTGGCGCATCGTCTGGACGAGGACTGCCGCTCGACTGTCCGTCGCGAAACGCTGCCGCTGAACACCGACGAGGAACTCGTCGCGCATTTCCAGGCCAAGGTGCTGGAACCGTTCGACCTGCACGCGGGACAGCTCTCGCGCATCACCTTGTTCACCTGGGCAGGCAGCCGCACTGGTCTGTTCATCCTGATCCACCACATCATCTTTGACGGCTTCTCGACCGGAATTCTGCTGCGCGCGCTGTTTGCGGCGTACCGCGACGTTTCCCAGGGACTGCCGCGGCCGGCAGCGCGCGATGCCTCAGGCTTTGCGCCCTTCGTGGCCTGGGAAGCGCAGATGCTCGCCTCGACCGAGGGCGCCCGGCATTCGGACTTCTGGCAGCAGCAGCTTCGCGGCGAATTGCCGCGCTTCAAGCTGCTGCCGGATGCGCCGCTGCCACTGCCGCCGGACTATAAGGCGGAAATCGTCGTCGACGTGCTGCCGAAGGCGAGCAGCCAGTGGTTGCGCGACTTCGCCAAGTCCCATTCGCTGCAACATTCGGCCGTGTTCCTGGCCCTGTTTCAGCTACTGCTGTACAAATATTCGAACCAGAAAGACATCGTGGTTGTGATGCCGGTCATTGTGCGGCCGGACCGGCAGTTCAGCGACGAAATCGGCTATTTCTTCAATATCGTGCCGATTCGTGCGCAGTTCGAAACGCCGTTGGCACTGCCGGATTTCCTGCGCCGGACGCAGATGACGATGCTGGATGCGGTATTCCATTCGGCCTATCCGTTCCCACTGATGCTGAATCGGCAGAAAGTCGAGGGGAATACCGAGTTCAAGGTGTATTTCGCCTACCAGGAATTCGCCAATCTGGGCGACAGCGAGTTCCGTGCCGTGCGCGAGGAGTTTGGCCTTTCGCCCGTGAGCGGCTTCCGCCAGGAGGCGGAGGGCGACTTCGATCTCGCCTTGGAGGTATTCGACGACGGCGACGAGTTCCGCATTCATCTGCAGAGCAATCCGGCGCTGTATCCGAACGAGACGATCCGCGCCATGCAGTTGCATTTCCGGGTCCTGCTGGACGAGATCGCCAAGGATCCGCAGCGTCTGGTCGCGCACTATCCGATCGCGACCGAGCAGGATCGCTCGCGGGTGAGCGAATGGAATGCGACCGACGCCCCGTTTCCGCAGGAACGCTGCATCCACGACTTTTTCCTGGACCAGGTCGCCGCGGGTCCCGAGCGTCCGGCGACGTCCTATGGCGAGCGCTGCCTGAGCTATGCCGAGCTCGAACAGGAGACCGGGCTGCTGGCGCTGCATCTGCAGTCGCTGGGCGTAGGTCCCGATGCGATCGTGGCCCTATGCGTGGAACGTTCGGTCGACATGATGATTGGCATCATGGGCATCGTGCGCGCCGATGGCGCCTACATGCCCATAGATCCGGAATATCCCGACGATCGCGTCGGCTACATGCTGGAAGACTCGGCCGCGCGGGTGATCCTGACCGAGAGCAAGTTCCGTGATCGCCTCAGTGCGCTGGCTGGCGAGGGCGTCACCGTCATTACGCTCGACCGGCAATGGCCGGCGCTGCGTAGTGACGCCGCTGCGCGTCGACAGCGCGGCGAGTCATTGCGTCGCGCCGCGACGCCGGACAACGTCGCCTACGTGATCTACACCTCCGGCTCCACCGGCAAGCCCAAGGGCGTGCTGGTCGAGCATAGCGCGCTGGTCAACCGCATCCACTGGATGCAGAAGTGCTACGGCCTGGGCAGCACCGATGTGGTGGTGCAGAAGACGCCCTACTGTTTCGACGTCTCGGTGTGGGAATTCTTCTGGCCGCCGATGACCGGCGCCTCGCTGGTATTCGCCGAGCCGAACGGGCATTCCGACGTGCAGTACCTGGAAGGGCTGATCAACCGCGCCGGTGTCACGACCTTGCACTACGTGCCGTCGATGCTGCATGCGTTCCTCGACAACGCGAAGGCGCAATGTCCGGGGGTGCGGCTGATTTTCTGCAGCGGTGAAGCGCTGGACCGCACCTCGGTGGACCGCTACCGCGCGGTGTTCCCGAATGCGGACCTGCACAACCTGTACGGACCCACCGAGGCGGCGATCGACGTCACGTTCTACGACTGCACGCGCATCGCCTATCCGTTCGTGCCGATCGGCGCTCCGATCGACAACACGCAGATCCATATCGTGGACGAGGCCGGCAATCCGCAGCCTGTCGGCGTGCCTGGAGAACTGCATATCGCCGGCGTGAATCTGGCGCGCGGCTATCTGAATCGCGCCGAGCTGACGCAGGAACGCTTCATCGCCAATCCGTTTGATCCCGGCACGCGCATGTACAAGACCGGCGATCTCGCGCGCTGGCTGGATGACGGCAATATTCAGTACCTGGGGCGTATCGACGCACAGGTCAAGATCGGAGGCGTGCGTATCGAGACCGGCGAGATCGAGGCGCACCTGAATCGCCATGCGCAGATCAGCGAAAGTGTCGTGATCGCGCGCGGTCCCGACGGCTACAAGCAGCTGATTGCGTTCTACCGCACCCACGATTCGACGCCCGACGACGTGTTCACTCTCGCGCACAAGGATCTGCGCGCGCATCTGCTGGAAACCCTGCCGGAGTACATGATTCCCGCAGCGTTCGTCAGCGTCGCGTCGATTCCGGTGACGTCCAACGGCAAGGCGGACCGGCGCGCGCTGGAGAGCATCGACGTCGGCCTGGAATCGAGCCAGGAATACATGGCGCCGCGCACCGACATCGAACGGGCGCTGGCGGAAATCTGGGCGCATGTGTTCAAGGAAAAAGGCTTCGTGCTGGAACAGGCGAAGATCGGCATCAACGACAATTTCTTCGAGCTGGGCGGCAATTCGCTGCTGGCCACCCAACTGCTGTACCGCATCCGCGCGCAGCTCGGCGTGGCACTGCCGGTGCGCGCGCTGTTCGATCAGGTGACCATCGGCCAACTCGCCGAGCTCGTGGAGAGCCTGCGCGCGCGAACGTCGTCAGGTGCAAGCGCAGAGCGGGTGGTGACGATACAGGCCGCCGGCGAACGCACACCGCTGTTCGCGCTGCCCGGCGTCGGCGGCAACGTGCTGAGCTTCCGCGAACTGAGCCGCGCGCTCGGTCCGCAGCAGCCGTTCCACGCGCTGCAGGCCATCGGGCTCGACGGTAC
>JAAFHE010000605.1 GCA_013298265.1 Lysobacterales bacterium
TCGTCGAACGTCACGAAGTGCTGCGCACGCGCTTCGTCGAAGTGCTCGGCGATGCGCGCCAGCAGGTCTTGCCGGCTGCACCGGTCGCGGTCACGACGATCGACCTGCGTGGGCTTGATGCCCAGGCGCGCACGGCCGAAGTCACGCGCCTGGCGCGCGCCGATGCGCGCCAAGCCTTCGACCTGACGAATGACCCGATGCTGCGGGTACACCTGCTGCAGCTAGCGTCGAACGAACACGTCGTGCTGTTCACGCAGCATCACATAGCCTCGGACGGCTGGTCGCGCGGGGTGCTCGTGCGCGAGTTCGGCGCGTTGTATGCGGCGGCGTGCACGCAGACATCCGCCAACCTCCCGGCCTTGCCGATCCAGTACGGCGACTACGCGGTATGGCAGCGCAACTGGCTGCAGGACGAGGTCCTCAGGCGTGAGCTGGCGTACTGGACACAGCGTCTGGCCGACCTGCCGCCGGTGCATGCGCTGCCGCTGGACAAGCCGCGACCGGTGCAAGCGGGTTTTGACGGCCAGATTGTGCGCCGTCGCATCGACGCGCAGCGCAGCGCGGCGCTGCGCACGCTATGCCGCGAGCACGACGTCACGCTGTTCATGCTGTTGCAGACGGCGTTCGCCGTGCTGCTGGCGCGCTACAGCGGGCAGAGCGACATCGTCATGGGTACGCCGATCGCCGGCCGTACGCGGGCGGAACTGGAAGGCCTCATCGGCTTGTTCCTCAACACGCTGGTGCTGCGCACCGACCTGAGTGACAACCCGCGCTTCTGTGATCTGCTGGCGCGCAGCAAGCAGGACATCCTCGATGCCTACGCGCACCAGCACATCCCGTTCGAGATGCTGGTGGACGAGCTCAAGCCGGCGCGCGACCTGGGGTACAACCCGCTGTGCCAGGTCAAGTTCGTGCTGCAGAACTACGAAAGCTCGACCCTGAGCCTGCCGCAGCTAAGCCTGAGTCCGGTGTCGGGTGCCGGTTCGCCGGCGGTGCGTTTTGATCTGGACCTGACGGTGGTGGAGCAGGACGACGTGCTGTTCTGTAGCTGGAACTACAAGACCGACCTGTTCGAGCGGTCGAGCATCGAGCAGCTAGCGGGGCACTTCGAGGCAGTGCTGGTTCAGTTGGTCGACAACGCCGAGGCGGCGATCCATGACCTGCCGCTGCTGAGCGCATCGGAATACCAGGCGTTGCTGGCGCACAGCCAAGGTCCGATCGAGACCACCGACCGCAGCGGCACGCTGGTGCAGGCGATCCAGGCACAAGTCCTCCGCACGCCGGACGCCTGCGCGATCAACGCGCTCGACGGCACACTGAGTTATGCGGCGCTGAACCAGCGCGCGAACCGGCTCGCGCATTACCTGGCCAGCCAGGACGTCGGTGCGGGGGCTCGCGTGGGCCTGTTCCTGGAACGCGGTATGCGCCTGCCGATCGCGCTGCTGGGGATCCAGAAGGCGGGTGCGGTGTATGTGCCGCTGGATGTCGCGACGGCCAAGCCGCGGCTGAGCCAGATCCTGGCGGACGCGGGAATCGATCTGGTGCTGACGGATACGCAGCACGCGGCGCTGCTGCCGCTGGCGGGCATCGACGTGCTGCTGCTCGACGAAAGCACGGAGGCGAACTGGCTGGCCGAATACGCCGAGAGCAATCCGAGCGACCAGGGTATCGGTATCGATGCGCAGGCGAGCGCGTACCTGATCTACACGTCCGGCTCGACGGGTCTGCCCAAGGGCGTGGACGTGCATCACGCCGGCCTGCTCGACTACTGCGTCTTTGCGCGCGACCGCTACTACGCGGCGCACCTGCACGGTTCGCAGGTGCTGACCTCGCACGTGTTCGACATCACGGTGCCGAGCCTGTATGTGCCGTTGCTGCGTGGCGGCACGGTGAACCTGCTGCCGGCCGAAGACGGCGTCACGGCGCTGGCCGAGCTGTTGCAGAGCGCGGCGGGCGAGTGGCTGCTGCGCCTGACACCGATGCACGCCAAGGCGCTGCTGGGTCTGGTCAATGAACCGCAAGCGGGCCGCCATGTGTTCGTGATTGGCGGGGAGCGTCTACCCACCGCGCTGGCCAGCGAGCTGCAGAGCCGCTTCCCGCAGGCCACGCTGTACAACCACTACGGTCCGAGCGAGACGGTGGTGGGCTGCTGTCTGTATCCGTGGTCTTCAGACCGGCCGGTGATGACGAGCAGCGTACCGATCGGCCGGGCGATGGCGAACACCGCGCTGTACGTGCTCGATGGGCACGGTGCGCTGGTGCCGCGGGGCGTGGCCGGTGAACTGCATATCGGCGGTGCCGGCGTGACGCGCGGTTACGTGAACCGGCCGGAACTCACGGCCGAGACCTTCATTGCCGACCACATCGGCGGCGCGGGCACCTTGTACCGCAGCGGCGACTGGGTGCGCTGGCGTGCCGACGGCGAACTGGAGTTCCTCGGGCGTATCGACCATCAGGTCAAGGTGCGCGGCTATCGCATCGAACTGGGCGACATCGAAGCGCATCTGGTGCGCGAGCCGACGGTCCACGATGCGGTGGTGGTGGCGCGTGCCGATGACGACGGCGGCCAGCTCGTCGCGTACGTCGTGGCAAGCGAAGCGGGCAGCCCGAGCCGCTGGAAAGCCTGGCTGAGCGAGCAGCTACCGGGTTACATGGTGCCGAATGTCTATGTGGTGCTCGAGGCACTGCCGCTGTCGCGCAACGGCAAGGTGGATCGCAAGGCGTTGCCAGCACCGGACGAGGATGCGCTGCAGCGCAACGCGTACGTGGCACCGCGCACCGACACCGAGGCCGCGCTGTGTGTGATCTGGTGCGAACTGCTGAACCTGCAGCAGGTCGGCATCCACGACAACTTCTTTGATCTGGGCGGCCACTCGCTGCTCGCGACCCGGCTGATCAGCCAGGTGCGGCAGCGCCTGAACTGCGAGTTGCCGCTGCGTGCGCTGTTCGAACAGCCGACGGTGGCGGCATTGGCCGAGCGCGTCGCGCAAGGCGTTGCCGACACGGCCCTGCCGCTGGTGGGGGTGGACCGTACGGGCCTGCTGCCGTTGTCGTATGCGCAGCAGCGGCTGTGGTTCATCGACCGTCTCGAAGGCGGCAGTCCGCAGTACAACATGCCATCGGCGTTCCGGCTCGATGGCGTGCTGGATACCGCGGCATTCCAGCGCGCGCTGGACCAACTCGTCGAACGTCACGAAGTGCTGCGCACGCGCTTCGTCGAAGTGCTCGGCGATGCGCGCCAGCAGGTCTTGCCGGCTGCACCGGTCGCGGTCACGACGATCGACCTGCGTGGGCTTGATGCCCAGG
>JAAFHE010000606.1 GCA_013298265.1 Lysobacterales bacterium
CGCAGGCGCCGCGCCTGAACCGGGAATTCGATGGTCAATGGCCACGGATGTTTTGAGGTTGGCGAGAAATGATCGTATGTCGGAGCATCGGCGACTGAAGAGAGGTTCGAGCGATGTTCGTCGCACCGTCGCCTCACGTACGATGAGTGATCTCTCTGGCTCGTGCGCACGCCGAGCAGGTACGGGCCACCGCTGCTGCACATAGCCCTGCTCGGCGGCCTGAGAATCAGCGAGTCGGTCCGCAAACGAACGGACGCCAGCCAGCGAACGGTATCGTTTTCGCAATCCTTGCAGGCAGGTATTGCTGAGCTGCCGTCAGCGTTCGTAGTCGCTGCAGCCCCGATGCTGGAAGATGTAGGCGGACAAATCTGTGCCGTCGCGTGCACGCTTTTTCTTCGCGGCAGGATGGTACGTGCGGACACTGGCGCGCACATAGTGGTAAGTGCCGCCATCGACGACGTGCGCGATGAAGACGTCACCATGGATGGCATAGGCAGAATGACCGGTGTTGCCGGGCCGGTTGCGGTAGTTCTGCATCCGCATGGATACACTGTCTGCGCCGTTGTCCGCATTCCTTTGCGCCGATAACTTGCAACGGCGCCGACAGTGTTGCTCCGCAATCGATGGTGCCGTGAAGCTCAAACAACACTCAGCAAGCGCGCGCGCTCCTCGCGGATCAAGGTCTCGTTGAGACGGATGAATTCGCGCAAAAGCTCATCCTGGGGATTGCTGGCCAGTTCTGCGCGGGCGCAGCGTACATAGGACTCCAGGCGCTGGATGGTGCGGATGTCGGCCAGGGTCTGGCGGGCTGCGGCTTGCATGGGCGGGTCCTCTGGCAATGGAAGGGCCTCGGCGCGCTGCAGCGCGCCGGCCATTGGCTCTATCGGTCATGGGCTCTTCATCCCGTCCCTATTGCGGGCTTCCTTGTGCCCATGAGCCCACATCCTCGGAGCGCCGCCAGAATGCCGGCTTCCATTCGCCTGCGAATCAGGAAATTGCCGCGTTCATGCCTAGGAAATTTCCGAGAAAGCGCCAACCGCTCGCTGTCCAACCGTTGTGCCGTCCCGTTTGGCGGACTCAGCCACTGTTGCAGACCAGCGCGGCCTGTGCCGGTGTTGCGCTGCCCGAACGGGCGCGGCCGGCGTTGCTGACTACGATGGTTCTGGCCCTGTCGGCGCCGCGCCGATCGCAGAATGTCACGGTGACGTTGCTGCCTTCGCTGCTGCCGTCGGGCCGGTAGACGATGCGCTGGCGCCCGCTGCTGCTACCGATGTGCACCTCACTGCTCGGCGGCGTGGTCAGTAGCAGCGGTTCGTTGCTGCCGCGCTGGCCGTCCTGGTCCGTATCCTCGAACACGATCCAGCCGTTGTGCCAGAACAGCGTTGCTTCGCAGCGTTCGCCGGCCGCGGGGCAGGCGACGACCGGACGGCCACGTTCGGCCGCGCTGATACGCGCCTGGGCCAGCGCGCTCATCCAATGATTGAGGCTGGCGCGCAGTTGTATGCCGGCGCGCAGGTCGGTGAACAGCGGCAGGCTCGCACTGAGTGCGACAACGGCCACGGCAAGGGTCATGAGAAGTTCGACGAGGCTGAGGCCGCGTTGCGGCGGCGGAACTGAGCAGTGCATGACAGGTCGTCCGGTGTGAAGGAGACGACAGCCTAGGCAGCCGCGGGCAGCGGTGGCAGCGGCAAAAGCCGCGGCGGAAGCTAAGAAAAATCCGAATCGGGACCTTTTGAATCAGGACAGGCTTGATCACAACCGCCGTTGGCCCCCACCTATACTGCTTGATCGAATGGAGTAACCCATGACCGACCAGTTTCAGCTGGTAGCCCCGTACCAGCCGGCCGGCGACCAGCCTGCGGCCATCGCGCGTCTCGTTGAGGGATTCCAGTCGGGCCTTGCGCACCAGACGCTGCTTGGCGTCACCGGTTCGGGCAAGACCTACACGATTGCCAACATGGTCCAGCAAATCCAGAAGCCGACGCTGGTGCTGGCGCCGAACAAGACCCTGGCAGCACAGCTCTACGGTGAGTTCAAGGAGTTCTTCCCGCACAACTCGGTCGAGTATTTCGTGAGCTACTACGACTACTTCCAGCCGGAGGCATATGTACCGTCGAGCGATACCTACATTGAGAAGGACTCCTCGATCAACGACCACATCGAGCAGATGCGACTCTCGGCGACCAAGGCGCTGCTGTCGCGGCGGGATTCGCTGATTGTGGCGACGGTCTCGGCCATCTACGGCCTTGGTGATCCTGACCAGTACCTCAAGATGCGCATGCATCTGATGCGTGGCGAGCATACCGACCAGCGTGAACTCATCCGCCACCTGACCGAACTGCAATACACGCGCGGCGACTACGAACTCAAGCGTGGCAGCTACCGCGTACGCGGAGACGTCATCGACGTTTTCCCGGCCGAAAGCGAAGTAGAGGCATTGCGCATCGAACTGTTCGACGGCGACATCGAGAACCTCTCGATCTTCGATCCGCTGACGGGTGCGCTGCTGCGCAAGGTGCCGCGGTTCACGATCTATCCGAAGACGCACTACGCGACGACGCGCGAGAACGTGCTGCACGCGGTGGAGACGATCAAGGAGGAGTTGCGTGAACGGCTGGACTACCTGCGAACGGCGAACAAGCTGCTCGAGGCGCAGCGTCTGCAGCAGCGCACGCAGTTCGACCTGGAGATGATGGTCGAGATCGGCTATTGCCAAGGCATCGAGAATTACTCACGCCACCTGACGCGCGGCGTTCCTGGCGATCCACCGCCGACACTGTTCGACTATCTGCCGCCGGATGCATTGCTGGTCGTGGACGAATCGCATGTGACCGTGCCGCAGCTGGGCGGCATGTACAAGGGCGACCGTTCGCGCAAGGAAACCCTGGTCGAATTCGGCTTCCGTCTGCCGTCGGCGCTGGACAACCGGCCGCTGCGTTTCGAGGAATGGGAGGCGCGCGCGCCGCGTTCCGTCTTCGTCTCGGCCACGCCGGCCAGGTACGAACTCGACAAGTCCCAGGGCAGTGTGGTGGAACTCCTCGTGCGGCCGACCGGGCTGATCGATCCCGAGGTCGAGATACGTCCGGTATCGACCCAGGTCGACGATCTGCTCAGAGAGGCGCGCGCGCGCATCGAGCTTGGTGACCGCGTGCTCGTCACGACGTTGACCAAGCGCATGGCGGAAAACCTGACCGAATATCTGGCCGACAACGGGGTGCGGGTGCGCTACCTGCATTCGGACATCGAAACCGTGGAGCGCGTCGAGATCATCCGCGATCTGCGCCTTGGCGTGTTCGACGTGCTTG
>JAAFHE010000607.1 GCA_013298265.1 Lysobacterales bacterium
ATCGGCCTCGACTTCATCGGCCGCTTCGTCAGCGGCGTGAAGCTGCGTGTCGCGCGCTTCATCGCGCTTACCTTCGCCGCCGTACTGTGCGCGCTGATGGCCTGGCATAGCTGGGGACTCGTGCAACTGGATCGCGAGGGCGGTACCGACGGCGTGCTCGGCGTTCCGGCCTGGGTACTTGAACTGATCCTGCCGCTGGGCTTCGGCTTGATGGCGCTGCGTTTCCTGATCCGCTCGCTGCTGCCGCCGAAAACGCATGACGCGCTGCCGGAGGCGTCGCCGTGATCTGGCTCATCATCGGTGTGCTGATCCTGCTCGCGGCGATGGGCGCGCCGCTGTTCGCGATACTCGGCGCCATCGCGCTGCTCGGTTTCCACATGGCCGGGCAGGAGGGCATCGCCGTCGCGGTGGAGTTCTACCGCCTGTCTGACATGCCGGCACTGATCGCGATCCCGCTGTTCACGCTGGCCGGCTACATCCTGGCCGAGAGCAAGACACCGCAGCGCCTCGTGCGGCTGACCAACGCTCTGGTGGGCTGGTTGCCCGGCGGCCTCGCCATCGTCGCCGTGCTGGCCTGCACCTTGTTCACTGCGTTCACCGGCGCGACCGGCGTCACCATCATCGCGCTCGGCGCCGTGCTGTATCCGGCGCTGCTGCAGGCGCAGTACGGCCAGAAATTCAGCCTGGGCCTGCTCACCGCATCGGGCAGCCTGGGTCTGCTGCTCGTGCCGTCGATGCCGCTGATCCTCTACGGCGTGGTCGCGCAGCAGTTCCAGACCACGCCGCCGGTGAGCATCGACGCGCTGTTCAAGGCTGGCGTGCTGCCGTGCCTGCTCATGGTCACGATGCTCGGCATCTACAGCGCCTGGCACATGCGCGGCGTTGCGCGTCCGGCCGCGCTGCCGCGCGGTGAACTGTGGGCGGCGGCCAAGGACGCGGCCTGGGAAATCCCGCTGCCGTTCGTGATCCTCGTCGGCATCTACTCCGGCAAGCTCGCCGCGTCGGAAGCCGCCGCGGCGACCGCGCTCTACGTGCTCATCGTCAACGTGCTGATCCGGCGCGAGATCAAGCTGTCGCAGCTACCCGAAGTGATCCGCCATGCCATGGTGCTGGTCGGCGGCATCCTCATGATCCTCGGCTTCTCGCTCGCCCTGACCAACTGGCTCATCGACGCGGAGGTGCCCGATCAGCTGTTCCAGTTCCTGCGCACGCATATCCCGGAAAGCAATCCGTTCCTCTTCCTGCTCGCGCTGAACCTGTTCCTGCTCGTATTCGGCATGCTGCTGGAAGGCTTTCCCGCGATCATCCTGCTCGTGCCGCTGGTGCTGCCGGTGGCCGTCCGCTACGGCATCGACCCGGTGCACCTGGGCATCATCTTCCTCGCCAACCTGCAGCTGGGCATCTTCCTGCCGCCGCTGGGGATCAATCTGTACATTGCGAGTGCGCGCTTCCGCCAGCCGGTGATGACCTTGGTGAGGGCGGCGATGCCGTTCTTCCTGATCATGCTGGCGGCTACGTTGATCATCACGTACTGGCCGGGGTTGTCGCTTTGGTTGGCGCGGTAACTTTTATTTGAGCCCGCGCGGCCTTTCCGTATAATCCCGTTTTTGCGACGGTCCAAAAGCGTATGCGCATCCTCGCCGAAGCCCTGACGTTCGACGACGTCTCGCTGGTTCCCGCTTATTCCAATGTCCTGCCCAAGGACGTCAGCCTCTCCACCCGATTGACCCGCGGCATCCGGCTCAACATTCCGGTCCTCGCCGCCGCCATGGACACCGTCACCGAAGCACGCCTGGCCATCACGATGGCGCAGTGTGGCGGCATGGGCATCATCCACAAGAACATGCCGGTCGAGCGCCAGGCCGCGGAAGTCCGCCTGGTCAAGAAGTTCGAAGCCGGCGTGATCCGCGATCCGATCACCGTCACTCCGGAAACCTCGATCCGCGAAGTCATGCAGATCGTGCGTGCGCGCAACATCTCCGGCGTGCCCGTCGTCGATGGTGAACACCTCGTCGGCATCGTCACCAATCGCGACCTGCGCTTCGAGAAGAAACCCGACGATCCCGTGCGCCACATCATGACGCGCAAGGATCGCCTGATCACCGTCAACGAAGGCGCGCCCGAGGACGAAGTGCTCGCCTTGCTGCACAAGCACCGCATCGAGAAAGTCCTCGTCGTCGACGACGGCTTCCGCCTGCGCGGGCTGATCACAGTCAAAGATATCCAGAAGGCGCGCGACAATCCGAACGCGGCCAAGGACACGCACGAACGCCTGCGCGTCGGCGCGGCCGTCGGTGTCGGCGGCGACACCGAAGATCGCGTTGCGGCCCTGGTCGAAGCCGGTGTCGACGTGCTCGTCGTCGATACCGCGCACGGCCATTCGCAGGGCGTGCTGGACCGTGTCGCCTGGGTCAAGAAGAACTTTCCCGACATGCAGGTCATCGGCGGCAACATCGTCACCGGTGATGCCGCGCGCGCGCTCGTCGACGCGGGTGCCGACGCGGTCAAGGTCGGTGTCGGCCCCGGTTCGATCTGCACCACGCGCATGATCGCCGGTGTCGGCGTGCCGCAGATCTCGGCCGTCAGCATGGTCGCCGAAGCGCTGCGCGACGCCAACGTCCCGCTGATCGCCGACGGCGGCATCCGCTATTCCGGCGACATCGCCAAGGCGCTGGTCGCCGGCGCATCCTGCGTCATGATCGGCGGCATGTTCGCCGGCACCGAGGAAGCACCGGGCGAGGTCGAGCTCTACCAGGGCCGCTCGTACAAGAGCTATCGCGGCATGGGGTCGCTGGGCGCGATGCAGAAAGGTTCCAAGGACCGTTATTTCCAGGACGAGGCTGACACCGACAAGCTCGTGCCTGAAGGCATCGAAGGGCGCGTGCCGTATCGCGGCCCGCTGCGCAGCATCGTGCATCAGCTCGTCGGCGGCCTGCGCGCGTCGATGGGCTATGTCGGTTGCGCGACCGTCGACGAGTTGCACGTGAAGCCGCAGTTCGTGCGCATCACCGGTGCCGGCATCCGCGAGTCGCATGTGCACGACGTGGCGATTACGAAAGAAGCGCCGAACTATCGTCTCGACTGACGTCGAGACGATAGTGGGAATCGGGAATGGGGAATCGGGAATCGTAGGAGCTCCCGGTTCTCAGATGCTTCGTCGCTCGCTGTTACGACGTAGCCCCGGCGCTCGCTGCTTTTACGATTCCCGATTCCCCATTCCCGATTCCCGGCACTATGAACATCCATACCGACAAGATCCTGATACTCGATTTCGGCGCCCAGTACACCCAAC
>JAAFHE010000608.1 GCA_013298265.1 Lysobacterales bacterium
GCCGCCACCGGATCGGAGGGCGGGCCGTCGCCGATGGTATTGCGCAAGACGACGGTGCAGTTCACGGCCACGCCGTTCTGCAGTCCGGTGACCGTGACCGGCAGGCTCGCGCTGGTCTGGCTGCGCGTGCCGCAGGTCGCGATGTAGCCGGTGAAGGGCGAACCGATGTTGATGTAGCCGATCTGCACCGTGACGCTGCCGTTGCCGGGCACCGCCGAAATGATGGTCGGCTTGCCCGGCGCGACGGGATCCTGCACGCCGATCGGATAGGGCGCAGAGGCGGCCGTGCCGTTCGAGTCGTCGCCGCCGTAGTACGCCGTGAGCGTCGCGTTGCCGCTGACCCCGGTGCCCAGGTCGCAGCTTCCGGTCGAGGGAGTGCCGGGCGTCAGCGTGGCGACACAGGTGGGGTAGGCGTCGGTGCCGTCGAACAGGCGCACGCGGCCCGTGGGCGGATTCGTGCCCGTGCCCGTGCCCGTCACGCTCACGTTGACCGTGTAGCCCTGTCCAACTATCGGCTGCGTGGGTGAGGTCGACACGATGCTGACCGCGCTTGCGGTGAAGGCCCCCGGATACTGATTGAGGAACACGTTGGACACGAGCGCGGAATTGAGCGCCGCGAGATTGCCCGCATCGGAAACGAATACGGCCATGCCGTTGTCGCCGAGCGCACGCGTACCGGCGCTGCTGGCGGCATCGGCGGCGATGCCGGCCGCCGTTTGCGACATTCGCACGATCGATCCGTTGGTCCGATCCTTGACGTAGTAGGCGGGCGCGTTGCTGCCGCCCGTCACGAGGTTGCCCTGGGTGCAGATGAAACCGACGAAGCGCGCGCCGGCACTGAACGACGGCGCGGCGCAGTCGCCGCCCGTGCCTTGCGCGCCGGATGCGTTGGTGTTCACCCGCTCGATCGCGCCGGTCTGCACGTCCTTGACGAAGATGTCGGCGACGCCGTTGTTGTCACCCGGCACGAGGTTGGTCGCCCACGACACGAAGGCGACGTAGCGTCCGTCGGCGCTCACGGAGGGCTGTTCGCTGTTGCCGTTGGCGGCCACGCCGCCGGCGTCGGCGCTGACGAGTTGCATCGGCTGCGGCACGTTGAAGTACTCGCGCATGTTCCGCGCGAAGACGTTGCGCACGCCCACGTTGCCGCTGGCGCCGAGGTTGGTGGCGTCCGAGGCGAATGCGAGGATGCGGCCGTCGTCGGAGATCGACGGCTGCAGGCTGTTGCCGTTGGCGGACACCGTCAGCTGGTTGCCCGTACTGATGTTGCCGCCGTTGTCGCGCCGGTAGACGAGGATGTCGGTATACCCGTTGCGGTCGCCGGCGGCGCCGCCGTCGGGCGACGCGAACGCGATGAATCGGCCGTTGCGGCTGACTGCGACGGGCGCCTGCGCGTCGGCCGTGGACTGCGCGCCGTAGAACAGGTTCACGCGATCGACGGTGCCGTCGGCGAGATGCTTGCGGAACACGTCGATCTTGCCGTTCGTGTCGCCCGCGACGAGATTGTTCGCGGCGGAAAGGAAATACACGTCACCGGCGCTGTCGGCGAGCGTTGGCGCGAAGCTGATGTTGTTGCCGGGCGTGCCGTCGCTGGCCGTGCTGATGCGCGTCGTCGCGCCGCTGTCGGTGCGGTAGACGAACACGTCGCGCGTCGCGTTGGCGTCGCCGTCGATCAGGCGCGTGCTCCAGGAGTCGTAGAAGGCAAGGCTGCCGTCGCGCGAGATCGCGGCGTTGTCGCTGTCGCCGTCGTTGCGCAGACCGAAGTACGCGCCGCTGGCGCGCTGCGTAAGGTTGAGCGTGCGATCGCGCACGACGATGTCGGCGGCGCCATTGTTGTCCGGCGGCGCGATCGTCGACGACACCGACTGGTAGGCGACGTAACGCCCGTCGGCGCTGATGGAAGGCCACATGCGCGGTTCCCACGAGACCCCGTCTTCGGTCGCGGCGACGCCGTTCGGCCTCATGTGCTGGTTCACCAGCGCACCGGTCTGGCGGTCTTTGACGAACACGGCGACGTAACCCGCCGACACGCCGGCCTGGAACGCGGCGTAGCGTCCGTCGGCGCTGAGCGCGGGCGTCATGGAGTTGTTGAACCGGTTGTCCGTGGCGACGAGTTCGATCGCGCCGGTCATCGTGTCCTTGACGAAAACGCGGTCGCCGGTCCAGCCCATGGAGGGCAGGTTGGTCGAGTAGCACCCGAACGCGACGAAGCGTCCGTCGGCGCTGATGGCCGGATAGTCGTTGCAGGCGCCGTTGGCCTGCGTGCCGTCGGCCGTCGCACTGGCCAGGTAGGAGGCGCGCGTGAGGCGATCCTTGACGAAAACGCGGTTGCTCGTCGAGCTCGGCGTGAAATTCGGAACGAGATTGCCGGCCGTCGAGTTGTAGGCGACGTGGCGGCCGTTCGCGCTGATGGCCGGAAACGAGCTGTTGTTGTCGCCCGGCTGGTCGGCGCCGTTGCTGCTGACGAGATCCAGCGCGCCGGTGGCGAGATCCTTGACGTAGACGTCGAAGCGGCCGTTGCTGTCGCCCGGCGTCAGCGTGCGATAGGTGGAGAAGGCCACATAGCGTCCGTCTGCGCTCAGGGACGAACGGATCGTGTTATTGGCGAACTCGGGGCTGGTTGGCGCGCTGCCGTCGGCGCGTGTGGTCGCGCGCACGATGACGCCGCTGTAGAGATCCTTGACGAAGACGTCCTTGTCGCTGCTGTCGCCGGGAAAGAAGTTGCTCGCCTCGGACTGGAACGACACGTAGCGGCCGTCGGCGCTGATCGACGGCAGGCGGCTCGGGCCGTTGCCGGGTGTGCCGTCGGCGGTGACGCTGACGCGGCGCAGTGCGCCGGTGAGCTGGTCGCGCACGAACACGTCTTCGATGCCGTTCGTGTCGTCGTTGACGAGATCGGTGGCGTTCGACGAGAACACCAGGAAGCGACCGTCCGCGGAAAGGCCCTGGTTCGATCCGGTCGATGCCGCGTTGCTTTCCGGATAGCCGGTGCGTGCCTGCGAAACCCAGCGCGGATACGGCGCCGCCGGCGACACCGTCTGCGTCACCGCGGCGGTGGTCATGGCCGGGTAATTCGCGTCGCCGCTCCACGTGGCGACGAGTTGACGCGGTCCGACGCTGCTGCCGCGCCACAGGCAGTGGCTCGCTGGCAACACGATCTGGCAGGTGTCGGTGCCGTCGCTGACGATGATGGTTCCCGTCGGCGCGGGTGTGCCGCCGAAGGGCGCCACCTCCAGCGCCACCACGACGCTCGCGGTTTGCCCCAGCGGCATGCGGGCCGGGTTGTTCGCG
>JAAFHE010000631.1 GCA_013298265.1 Lysobacterales bacterium
GCTCGAATTTCTGATACCCCTTCCACCTGCTGCGGCAGCCGATACGCTTGCCCGGATGCGCGCTGCCGCCTCTTGCCGGCCCGACGTAGTGTCGGCTACGCCTTCGCCGTCACTGAAGTCCGCGGCGCGCATCGGGACGGCGTCTCGACGGCGTTGCTACGAACGGATGTGAGAAATCCGGGCTGGCTCGTCGGCCGCGCTTTGACTCCCGCGCCCCGCCGGAAACAGTCATGCTTGGTTCGATCCACTGCCGCACGCCAGCGCACCGATGCGGGCATGCCCGGAAACAGAGCCTTGCCCGGACCGGCGTCTTTGACGCTTGCCGCGATGGCGCGTAGGCTCGCGCGCCGTGCGCATTACATTCCTACTCGAAGCTGAAGACATCGCCCGTTTCCACGCCGTACTGGCTCGCGCCGAGCGTCTCGTCGACTGCATGGACGAGTGCGAAATCGTGGAGACGGCCAAGGAAGCCCTCAACACCCTGCCTCTGGCGAGCGCGCCGCGCTACGTGCGCCAGCGCCTGGTCTGCGTGCAGCAGATGATCCTGATGCTGGAGGACGAGGCCTGGTGCCTGCCGTCGGCCGAGCGCCGCGAGGTGCTGCGCACTCTGATCTACTTCGCCGATCCTGAAGACCTGATTCCTGACGATGTAGCCGTCATCGGCCTGCTCGATGACGCGATCATGCTCGAGCTGCTGCTGCGTCGGCTGCGCCACGTCATCGATGCCTATGTGGATTTCTGTACCTATCGGCGCGACCTGCAGGCCCCCGCCGCAGCGCCGGATCGGCTGCAGCTGAGCGCCCTGCTGGCGCGTCGGCGCGATGCGTTGCGTGAACGCATGCGTCGCCGCATCGCGCGCATGGAATCGGTTCGGCGTATTGCGCAGGCGCCTGGCAATCTCTGAACCGGCGAAACGATTCTCTGCTTTGCTTTTGGAGCCCCCTTGAGTCAAGGGGGCGGCCAACGCGCAGCGTTGGCTAGGGTTGTGGGGATCTGGTGTTCGGCCCAACGGCGATGTTGTATTCAACTGCCGGAGTGGTCGGAAGATGACGCCACGCCCCCCGGCCGTTACCATGCGCGCCTTTTGCAGCCGCAGGTATCGCCATGAACGCCGAGAAGAACAAAGTCGTCAGCTTCCACTACACCGTGACTGGCGAGGACGGCGAGGTCGTCGACAACTCGCACGAGCGCGGTGAGCCGCTGGCCGTATTGCTGGGTCATGGCAACATCATCCCGGGACTGGAGAAAGCCCTGGAAGGACGGGCGGTCGGTGACAGGTTCGACGTCGAGATCGCCCCCGAGGATGCCTACGGCCCGCGCAATCCCGAAGCGAAGCAGCGCGTGCCGAAGAAGTATTTCCCAGGCGCGCAGAAGCTGAAGGTCGGTGATGTCACGGTGCTGGGTCTCAAGGACGGCGGTCGGCGCGTTGTCACGGTGCTGAAGGTCGGCATGACTGCGGTCGACGTGGATCTGAATCACCCGCTCGCCGGCCAGAAACTCAAGTTCGACGTGGAACTCATCGGCGTACGCGACGCCGAGCCGGTGGAGCTGCAGCACCGCCACGCCCACGGCAGCGGCGGCCACGCTCACCCCGAACAGGAGTGAGTGGCCGGAAGCAAGGCCGGTTCCCGGCCCTGATTCAGTCGTCCTGACCACTGGCGCGAGCGATGGAAGAAATTCGGATCCTTGGTATCTGCGGCAGCCTGCGCAAAGGCTCCTTTAACCGGCGCCTTCTACAGGTCGCGCGCGAGGAAGCGCCGGAAGGCGCGCGGCTGGAACTGGCCGACATCGCCGGCATCCCGATCTACGATGGCGATGTCGAAAGCGCCGGGTTGCCGGTACCCGTGCAGACGCTCAAGCGGCAGATCCGCGCCGCTGACGCGCTGCTGATCGCGACGCCGGAATACAACTACTCGTTGCCCGGCGCGCTCAAGAACGCACTCGACTGGTGCTCGCGCCCGGCGCAGGACAACCCGTTCCGCGACAAGCCGCTCGCGATCATGGGGGCCAGCCAGGGTCTGCTCGGCACCGCACGAGCGCAGTATCATCTGCGCCAGATTGCCGTGTCCCTGGATCTGCTCGCGCTTAACCGCCCCGAGGTGATGGTCGGTCAGGTCGAGAGCAAGTTCGACGCCGAGGGCCGGCTGACCGATACGAAAACGCGCGAACTTGTTCACAAATTGATGGTGGCGCTGGTTGTGTGGACGCGGCGCTTGCACATTCCGTAGGGAACCGCTGAAAAAGCCCTGCCACGATTGCTTTGTACTCAGCACCAGATCTCCGCAACCCCGGAATCAAAAGCAGATATCGACTTGCTCAGAGGTTCTCTAGCAAACGTACCGGCAATCCGCTCCGTTCAGCGGATCAGCCGTTTCGCGCCCGCGTAGCGCTGGCGCCAGTAGTCGCCGTCAAGCGCGTCCAGACGTACGGTTCCGCCACGGCTCGGCGCATGCACGAAACGGCCTTCGCCGACGTAGATGCCGATGTGGCTGACGCTGCCGCCGTCGCGAAAGAACACGAGGTCGCCGCCGGCGAGTTCCTTGCGCGACACGGCCGGCGCGGCGAGGCGATCAATGTCGGCGGCGCTGCGTGGCAGCCGTGCCCCGGCGACGTCGCTGAAGACGTAGCCGATCAGGCCGCTGCAGTCGAAGCCGGCTTCGGGTGTATTGCCGCCGTAGCGGTAGGGCGTGCCGACAAGGCTGATCGCACGGAACAGGATGTCGTTCGGGTTGGCCGCGATGCGCGGCGCGACGATGTCGGGTCGCGTCGGACTGCGCGAGCCGCAGGCTGTCAGCGATAGTGTTCCGATCAGCAGCGCGAGCAGTGGCCACGCGGACACGGTTACGGCGACGGCGCGGCGAACGGACGTGCTCACGATTTCGGTCCGGCCTGCAATCGCACGAGCCCGCTCGCGGAGAGCTGCGACCAGGGGAACAGCGGTCCGGGATCGCGCTTGCGCCGGACCGTCAGCGTGGCATCGTCGCTGGCGGCGACGTCGGTTGTGTCGAGATCTTCGTGGCCCGCGATCCACTGCAGCGTAGGGTGACTGGTACGTAGCTGCTGCAACAGCGCGAGCAGGCGCCCGATCTGCGCTTCGGTATACGGTTCGTCCATCACCTGGTGGCGTGAGTCGAACCAGTCGGGCCAGCGTCCTCGATTGCTCAGCTCGATGCCGATTGCCCGTTCGTTGTACCCACGGGTGTGATGCGCGATTCGCTCGTCTTCGACGTA
>JAAFHE010000061.1 GCA_013298265.1 Lysobacterales bacterium
CTGGCTGTTGGGCACTCGGACCTCAAGGCCTCAAGGGGAAGGTTGGCCGGCGGATTCTGCCACGGCGACCCCATGCTGAGGTGGCCGGCCGTGTGCTACATGCAAAGGCGCGCGACGAGGGCGAGCTGTGCTGAGTGCGGCATGTCGTCGCCATGCTCGACGCGCACGTAGTTGCCGTCGGGCTGCAGCATCCAGGACTGGGTGTTGTCGGCGAGGAAATTCGCCAGGGCCTCGTCGTAGACACGCTGGGCCAGCGCCGGGTCGCCGATCGGAAAGCAGGTTTCGATGCGCCGCAGCAGATTGCGTTCCATCCAGTCGGCGCTGGCGCAATAGATCTCGGCCGTGCCGTCGTTGCTGAACCAGTACACGCGGCTGTGCTCGAGGAAACGGCCGATCACCGAACGCACGCGGATGTTGTCGGAAACGCCGGCGATGCCCGGACGCAGTGCGCAGGCACCGCGCACGATCAGATCGATCTGGACACCGGCAATCGAGGCGGCATAAAGCTGCTGGATCACGCCGGCCTCGTTGAGCGCGTTCATCTTGGCGATGATGCGTGCCGGCCGGCCGGCCTGGGCGTGGCCGATCTCACGCTCGATCTTCTCGAGCAGTCCCTTGTGCAGCGTAAATGGCGATTGCAGCAGGCGCTTGAGCTTGATCGCCGTGCCCAGTCCGGATAGCTGCTGGAACATCTTGTGCACGTCTTCGCCGATATCCGCGTCGGACGTCATCAGCCCGAAGTCGGTGTAGACCTTCGAGGTCATCTGATGATAGTTGCCGGTGGACAAGTGTACATAGCGCCGTAGCCTGCCCTGTTCGCGCCGCACGATCAGCAGCATCTTCGCATGCGTCTTGTAGCCGACCACGCCGTAGACCACCTGTACGCCGGCTTCCTGCAGACGGTTGGCCAGACGGATGTTGGCTTCTTCATCGAAGCGCGCGCGGAGCTCGACCACGACTGTGACGTCCTTGCCGTTGCGCGCCGCATCGATCAGGTGGTTGACCAGCGGCGAGTGGTCGCCGACGCGGTACAGGGTCTGTTTGATCGCGAGTACGTCCGGATCCTGGCTGGACTGGCGCACGAGTTCCATCACGGCGCCGAACGACTCGAACGGGTGATGCAGCAGCACGTCCTGTTCGCGGATCACGTCCAGCACGTTCTGTCCCGCGGCGAGTGCGGGTGCGATGCGCGGCGTGAACTTCGGAAATTTGAGGTCCGGGCGCTCGACCTGATCGTAGATCGCATTGATGCGGTTGATGTTGACCGGCCCGGCACAGCGGTATACGTCCTGCTCGGTCAGCTCGAAATTGGCCATCAGCATTTCGGTGATCGGCTTGGGGCACGCTTCGGCGATCTCCAGGCGCACCGGATGTGCATAGCCGCGGCCGATGAGTTCGTCGGACAGCGCGGTGGCAAGGTTTTCCACTTCGTCCTCGTCGACGACGAGTTCGCTGTTGCGCGTGACGCGAAACTCGTACGAGCCCTCCACGCGCATGCCCGGGAACATCTCGTCGATGAACTGCTGCAGCAATCCGGCCAGGAACACGAAGTCGTAGGGGCCTTCGGACACTTCGGCCGGGAGCCGGATGATGCGCGGCAGCGAGCGCGGCGCACGCACCAGCGCCATGTGGCCCTCGCGGCCGAATGCATCCTTGCCCTTGAGCACGACGGCCAGGTTCAGGCTCTTGTTGAGGATCCGCGGGAACGGGTGCGCCGGATCCAGGCCCAGCGGCGACAGCACCGGCATGACCTCGTTCTGGAAATAGCCCTGCAGCCAGCGTTTCTGCTTGACCGTCCACTTGTCGCGCGTGACAAAGCGTATGCCCTCGTCGCCGAGCGACGGCAGCAGCACATCGTTCCAGAAGTCGTACTGCGCGCGCACCAGTTCCAGTGTGCGCGCGCGGATGCGGGTCAGGGCTTCGAGCGGCGACAGCCCGTCGGGGCCGGGCATCGGTGTGTTCAGCGCGATCTGCTGCTTGAGCACGGCGACGCGGACTTCGAAGAACTCGTCGAGATTGTTGTTGGAAATGCACAGGTAGCGCAGCCGTTCCATCAGCGGCACTCGCGGATCCTGCGCCTGCGCCAGCACCCGGAAATTGAACTCGAGCTGGGCGAGTTCGCGGTTCAGGTACAGCGAGGGATCGGACAGGTCACGGCTCATGGCGCCGTTGAGCAAGGTCATTGCAGTTGCCCCAGTTCCAGCGATACGTCGGCCGCCGACAATGCGACGAACCCGTGGCGGACGGCGGTGTCCTGCGCGGCGCTGCTCAACGCGAAGCGCAGGAACGCGGCGGTCGTCGGGTCCGGCCGACCGTCGTCGGCGAGATTGAAATACAGATACAGCGAACGCGTCAGAGGATAGCGTCCCGAGATGACGTTTGCCGCATCCGGCAGGCTTGCCGCCTCGTCGCCACGCTGAATTGGCACGAGACGGACCAGTCCGTTGATGTGGCCCAGTCCGGCATAACCGATGGCACTGGGCTGCCGCGCTACGGCGGCTACGATTGCTCCAGCACCTGGAAACTGCACGACATCGGCGCGATAGCGGCCACTGCACAATGCGGATTCCTGGAAAAACTCAAACGTGCCCGATGCGGTATTGCGGCCCAGGCGCAGCAGCGGCTGCGCCGCGAGCTCCGGCACGCCGACGCCCAGGTCACTCCAGCGTTCGGCGGTTGGCGCTGCCGCGCAGGCCGGTTCCGCCGCCCAGACCCTAGCGACATCGCTCAGCCGCAGTGCGGGCAACGCATTGTCCGGGTGCACGAAAATCGCGACCGCGTCGAACGCGATGCGGATGCGTCCCGGGTCGCGCCCGCGGCGACTGCGGTAACCGGCGGCCTCAGCCGCGTTCATCGCCCGGCTCATCGGACCGAGGTCGGCCGCCCCACTGGCCAGTGCCGCCGCTGCGGTGGCCGAGCCCGGCGTGCGGATCTGGAAACGCACCTGCGGCTGTGCCGCGGAATAGTCGCGTGCCCAGGCCAGCATGAGTTCACCCAGCGTATCGGAGCCCACGCTGGTCAGGGTGCGGCCGGCGGCGATGGCCGGCAGCAGAACGGTCAGCACGGCGGTCAACAGTAGCGATCCGACACGCTTCATCCGGCATCCTCGCTGGCCGTCGCCACGCTGACACGCTCGGCGCCGAACACACAGGAGAACGTGCTGCCGACGCCGACCTCGCTGTCGATCACAAGGCGTGCCTGATGCAGTTGCAGCACATGCTTGACAATCGACAGTCCCAGGCCGGTGCCGCCGGTGTCCCGCGAACGGCTGCTGCTGACCCGATAGAAGCGTTCGGTGATGCGTGGCAGATGGCTCGGCGCTATGCCCTGTCCGGTATCACTGACGGCAAACACGGCCTGTCCATCACGCAACTCCCAGGCGATCTCGATTCGACCGCCTGCCGGCGTATAGCGCACCGCGTTGCTGACCAGATTGGAAAACGCGCTGTGCAGTTCTTTGGGCGATCCGTTGAGGTTGGCATCGGTGCGCAGCAGCAGAGTGATCGTGTGCCGTCCCATGCTCAGCGCATCGGCTTCGCGCTTGAGCGTCTGCAACACGCTCTGCATGGGGATGCGCTCTTCGGGCAGGCTGTCCTGCGCTTCCAGGCGCGACAGGGTCAGGAGGTCTTCGACGATCTGGGTCATGCGTCGCGACTGCGTGCGCAGTTCCATCAGGATCGGTTCGAGTTCGGGTGACTGGTCCGGCTCGATCAGGTCGAGATAGCCGTGCACGACGGTCAGTGGTGTGCGCAATTCGTGCGAGACATTCGCGACGAAATCCCGTCGCATCTGTTCCAGCTGCATCAGTTTGGACATGTCGCGCGCCACGAGCAGGCGTTGGCTTCGCCCGTACGGGATGATGCGCAGGCCCAGGCGCAGGGCGTCGTCGGCCGGTGCTGGTACGTCCGTGAGCGATTCGCTCCATTCGCTGCCTTCCAGCCAGCGCGTCACGCGCGGCGAGCGCACGAGATTGGAAAAATGGCCGCCAAGGTCCTGCGGATAGCTCAACCCGAGCAGGCGCGTTGCCGCGGCGTTGAACCAGAGGATGGCGCCGCTCTCGTCGAGTACGACGGTGGCGTCGGGCAGTGCCGCCGCGGTGGTTCGAAACGCGCGCAACAACTGCACCAGGCGGCGTCGGCGCGATAGCTCGCGACGCTGTCGCAGCACTGGAATCCGATACAGGGCACCCCAGATGCCGCTGTCGTCGATGCCGATGCGGCGCGAGCCGCCCTGGAGCCACAGGCCGTACTCGCGCAAACGCCACAGCAACTGGACCAGCAGTCCTGTCGTCGCCGCGAGCAGCCACCAGGCCAGTCCGCCGATCAGCAGCCCCAGAGCCACTGCCGCGGCAAGCACACCCGCCATGCGCCATAGGCTGACCGGCAGAGACCGCTCGATGCGTCCGTTCATGCGGTCCGGCTGCCGGTACTGGTGCGGGCAGCGCTCAGGGTGTTACCGAAAAGCGATAGCCGGCGCCGCGCACGGTCTGGACGAGGTTTTCCAGCTTGTAGGGTTCCAGCGTCTTGCGCAGGCGCCGGATGTGCACGTCGACCGTACGTTCCTCGACGTAGACGCTGCCGCCCCAGACTTGGTCCAGCAACTGGCTACGCGAGTAGACGCGTTCCGCATGGGTCATGAAGAAATGCAGCAGGCGGTATTCGGTCGGACCGATCTGGACGGTCTGGTCGCCGGCGTAGACCCGGTGCGCCGCTCCATCGATGCGCAGGCCGCCGAGTTCCACCACGCCGTCGCCCTCGTCGCCATGGGTGCGGCGCATGACCGCCTTGATACGGGCGATCAGTTCGCGCGCTGAGAACGGCTTGACCACATAGTCGTCGACGCCCGCATCAAGGCCGTTGACCCGATCGCCTTCCTCGCCGCGCGCGGTCAGCATGATGATGGGCACTTCACGGGTCAGGTCTTCCTTGCGCAGCCGGCGAGCGTACTCCAGGCCGCTCATGCCGGGAAGCATCCAGTCGAGCAGGATCATGTCCGGGACGCGTTCGGCAATAGCGGACTGGGCAATGCGTGCGTCAGCCGCATGCACCGGGTCCATGCCAGCCTTGCGCAGAGCGAAGGCGACCATGTCGCGGATGGCGGTTTCGTCTTCAACGATCAGGATTCGTTTTTGCACGGTTGCACGCGGGTTGCGCCGCGGCGCGACGCTTTCATGACAGCGGCGCTATTCCAATGCAGGATTGTTACGCCTCAATGACATGGAAGTACAAGAGTTTGAATCCTGGCAGGAAAAGCCCGGTGCCAGGCGGCCCTGCTCTCCCGGCTTTATGCCGCGCCTGCGCAGCTCGAGCACATAGGGTGTCACTTCGGCGATGCGGGCCTCGATGCGGGCACGCTGGTAATAGTCCAGGTCGCGTCGTTCTGTCAGCGCACGCAACTGGTTCATGGCGTCCTCGAGACGGCCGTTGAGCAGGGCCACATCGGCATAGGCCTCGGCTGCGCGGATCTTGTCACCGCCCAGTTCCGAGGCGCGAGCGAATACGCGATAGATCTCCGGATCGTCGACTTCCTCAGCCATGAGCGGGCGAAGCAGGTCCTGGGCGCGGCGACCGCTGCCAGCTTTGCCGTCTTCGATCAGGGTCTGCGCATAGGCCAGCGCGATGGCGCGATTCGACGGCGAATTTGCGATCAGGCGTTCGTAGCGGTTCAATGCATCGGTACGTCGGCCGGACTGGGCCTCGGTCTGGGCAAGGGCAAGCTGATAGGGCATCACGCTCGGCGCCTCGTCGGCCAGCGGTTGCAGCAGTTCGCGCGCCTTGTCGCTCTGGCCCATGCGCCACAGCGACAGGGCATGGCCATAGGACGCTGCCGCCGCAGCGACGCTGCCGGCTTCGCGCTGGTTGTTGGCGTAGTAGGCGATCAGTGCGCTGGGCTGCTCGGCGGCGAGTACGCGGGCACGCTCGCGCATCAGCGCGAAGTAGAGATCCTGGCCGGCAGCCCTGACGACTGTAGTGTCCAGCCGCGGCAGCGGCGACAGATCGTCATCGCGTGGCGGCGTCAGCCGATAGCCCGCCGGCACGGGTGGAAGGCTTCCGCTGCGCGCCCGGGCGGCTTTCTGCTCCTGCGCCAGCGAATCGGCGCGCGCCTTGGCGTCGCTGATGCGGTCGGTATTGACCGGATGGGTGCGCAACAGGTCCGGGATGCCGCGATCGCCGGCGCCGGGGCGCAAGGTGCGTTCCATGCGCGCGAAAAAGCTGGCCATGTATTGCGGGTCGAAATCCGCGCGCGTCAGGGTCTGGATACCGACGCGATCGGCTTCGATCTCGTCCTTGCGCGTGAAATTGATCTGGCGTTGCTGGATCAGCGAGGTGCCGGCCACCATGGCCGCTTCGGCGCCATCGCCGCTGGAACCCTGCGAAGCGATCAGCGCGCCGAGCATGGCCAGGGCGATCGGCAGGGAGGCTTTCTGCGAGTCTTCAAACGCACGCAGCAGATGATCCTGGCTGATGTGCGCGATTTCATGAGCCAGTACCGCGGCCACTTCGCCTTCGTCGACCGCGGTGGTGATGAGTCCGGCATTCATGCCGATATAGCCGCCGGGTGCGGCGAATGCATTGATCGCCGAGTCGCGTACCACGAAGAAGGTATAGGCCTGCTCGGGTTTGTCGCTATGGGCGACGAGGCGGTATCCCAGTGCGTTCAGGTATTCGACGAGCAGCGGGTCGTCGAGGATCAGGTTATAGGAGCGCAACTCATGCAACATGCTTGCGCCGTAGGCGCGCTGCTCTTGCGGAGACATGATGGCGCCGGCGGAGCTGCCGATATCGGGCAGGCGTACGCCGGATTCGCGCGCGCCGGCCAGGCCGGTGGCGCAGAGACTCAGCAGGGCAATGAACCAGTTGCGCATGGCCGGGACTGTGCAGGGATCGAGAGTGGCTGCGACACATTAACCCAGCGAAGGTTCCCGCGGCCAATCTCGCCGGTGCGTGTTCACGTCGGGTTGCGGCCGTCGCGCGGCGTTTGGGAGAACGCCGGCGTCTGCTCTTGCCGAATGCGTTTCTGGCCCCACAATGGCACCGGGGATGACGGCGGCGAAATCACCCGACGCGCCGCGGCAGGAGAATCGAGTGGCCAGAATAGAAATGTATACAACAGCTATTTGCCCCTATTGCGTGGCGGCAAAGGGCGTGCTCAAGTCCAAGGGGCTTGAGTACAGCGAGATCCGCATCGATACCGACGCGGTCAAGCGCGACGAGATGCTGGCCCGTAGCGGCGGCCGCCGCACGGTGCCGCAGATCTTCATCAATGGTGAACTCGTCGGCGGCCATGACGATCTGGTCGCTGCTGATCGCAGCGGACGCCTCGCGCAACTGCTTGGACGTGACGCATGAGCGAGGACCGGGTCACGCAGTTCACGGATTTCCGCAAGCGCATGAACGAGCGCATCCTGGCGGAAGACAATCAGGTCGTGCGCCGCTTCTTCGCGCTCGATACGCAGACCTACAGGAGCGGCGCGCTTGATCTCAAGACCAAGGAGATGCTGGGTCTGGTCGCTTCCATGGTTTTGCGCTGCGATGACTGCATCGCTTATCACGTCGCGCAGTGCCGTGACGCCGGTGTCCAGCGCGACGAGTTCTTCGAAGTGTTCAGCGTCGGACTGGTGGTCGGAGGCTCGATCGTGATTCCGCATCTGCGCCGAGCGGTCGATTTTCTGGATCAGCTTGAAGCGGCCCAGGCTGAAGCGCCTGCGCCGCACGACCACGCCGCGGGCTAGCGTTTGTCCGCACGCAGCAGTTGCACAGGTGTGCGGTCGGGCGTATAGCCGTCAAGTCGGTTGATGTCGATGGAGTCGAATTCGGCGATCAGCAAGCCGTTTCCATCGTTGAGTCGGCAGCGCTTCGGTGGTGCTGCCTTGGGCGCGGCAACCTCGCGCTCGCAGCTAAGTACCGAACCGTCATCGGTGTTGATGCGGTAGTTGGCCACGGCAAGAAAGCTTGTCGCACTCAGGCGAAGCTGGCGCGCGCTGCGCGGTTGCCCCGGCGTCGCGCCGAGCAGCACCCAATCGCCTTGCCAGGCGCTGCCGTCGGTACGTTCGGCGAACGGCAGGTGTGCGAGTTCGATGACCTGCTGCCGCAGTACCGGCTGGTTATCGCCCTGCTCGTACTGGCCGAGCCAGGCGGTGGCGCGACCGTTGCCGTCGAAGTCCAGCGTGAGCACCGCATTGCCGGCGGTGCCCGACTGCCCGTCGGCGGCGCCGGGGGACGCGGCGACGAGGTCGATCTCGGCGACGCGTCCGCGCAGCCTGCCGGTGCCGAAGTACCAGATTGCCTCGCCATTGCCTGTACGTCCCAGAACGGCGCTCGCTATCGTGTCGGCCTGGACCTCGAAGCTGAATCCTATGCCGGCCGTCGTCGTGCCTGAATCGGATTGCGGCAGTGGCCACCACAGCCCCGACGAGGGCACGGCTCGAGGCATTGGCTGCGGTGCGATCAGCGCGAAGCCACGCAGTTGCGCCTCACCCGCGGTGCTGTTCGCGGCGAAGACGCTGACCCGTAGAGGCGCTGCCGGCCAGGTCCGGCCGACGTGGGGTGCCAGATCGACCTCGAGGTCGAACGGCAGGCTGGTGCGGGCGCACAGCGGTTTCCTCGAACGCAGTTCGATACGCAGGTCGCGGCCGTCGAGGCGGATGTCTTCGACAGTGGGCAAACAGGGCGTAGGCCAATTTCCTTGCACGCGCAGTCGAGGCGCCGCCGGCGCACCGACTAGCGCTTCGATGCGCAGTTCGGGACTGCTGCTGTAGGGGGCCAGCAACGGTTCCAGCGCGCCCGCCGCGGTCGCCGCGCAGGCAGCGAGAAGCCCGCTGATGTTCGTCAGAAAGCGGGCGGCGACGAACCAAGGTCGCATACGGTCGAGGTTGTTCACTGGGAGGGCATCTCCGATAATGCTGGGTTTAGTGTTCAACAGACAAGACGGCATCTGGAGTATCCCCCGCATGAGCAAGACTATTGCCGTCATCCGTGGCGACGGTATCGGCCCCGAGATCATGAACGCGACGTTGCGTGTGCTCGATGAACTGCAGATTGGTCTGAGCTACGAGTTCGTCGATGCCGGCATGGCTGCGCAGGAGCGCTGCGGTGAACTGCTGCCGCAGGCGACGATGGAGTCGATCGCCCGTCACCGGGTCGCGCTCAAGGGGCCTCTGACCACGCCGATCGGCGGTGGGTTCTCGTCGCTCAATGTAGAGTTGCGCAAGCGCTTCGATTTGTACGCCAACGTGCGCCCGGCCATCACGATACCCGGCACGCGCGCGCGTTACGAAGGCATTGACCTGATCACGGTGCGCGAGAACACCGAAGGCGCCTATGGTTCGGAGGGGCAGACGCTGTCCGAAGACGGCGATACGGCGCACTCGCAGATCAAGGTCACTCGTCGCGGTTCCGAGCGCATTGTGCGTTATGCGTTCGAGCTCGCTCGCCGCCAGGGCCGCAGAAAGATTACGGTAGTACACAAAGCAAATATCATGAAGACCACCTCGGGTCTGTTCCTGAAGGTGGCGCGGGAAGTGTCCGGCGAGTATCCGGAAATCCAGTGCAACGAGATGATCGTCGACAATTGCTGCATGCAGCTGGTCATGAACCCACAGCAGTTCGACGTGATCGTCACGACCAATCTGTTCGGCGACATCATTTCCGACCTCTGCGCGGGTCTCGTCGGCGGTCTCGGCCTCGCACCCGGCGCGAACATCGGAACCGAAGCGGCGATCTTCGAGGCGGTGCACGGTTCGGCGCCGGACATCGCCGGCAAGGGTCTGGCCAACCCCTGCGCACTGCTGCTCGCTGCCTGCCAGATGCTGGGGCACCTGGGACTGGAAGATCAGGCCCAACGCGTGCGTCTGGCGATTCGCGACGTCGTCGGCCGTAAGGATCGCGTGACGCCCGACCTTGGCGGCAGCGGCAATACGGAAGGTTTTGCCGACGCATTGATCGAGAGTCTGCGCAGGAGCTGAATGTCGCGGATACCCTGTAAAAAACGGCGTGTCGCAGGGCACGCCGTTTTTGCTGCGAAGTTCCCGCCGTTACTGCCCGGGCGGCGCGGACAGCAAGGTCAGCGGTACATTGTCGCGGCGAAAATCAGCCACGCCAGGAATGTTGATCGCGACGCTGACCCGGTTGGCACCGTTGGCTGGTTCCACGCGGGTCGGCTCAGTCAGCTGGAACTGGATCGTGCCGATCGCGCGCACTTGGGTAGGCCCGGTGGGGGCGGGACAGGTGCGGCAGTAGCCGGAAGCGACTTCATTCAAGGTCAGCACAGGAGTGTTGGCCAGGTTCACGTCGGTCAGCCGTGTGATGGCCCAGCGAGAGCGGCCTTGCTGGTCGGGGTAGTAGATCACGGCCACGAGCTGGCTTTGCCCTGCGGCGCCCTTGATGCTCAGCAATTCCATGCCCCAGCCCAGATCGCTGCCATTGCCGCTGTACCAGTGGCCGGAGAAATCCGGCGCCGTGTGTGCGCTGACCAGCACTGCCGGTTCGATGCACCAGATCGCGCTTTCGCTGCGGATATTCCACCGCATCACCGCGAGTGCACCGGCGCCACCGCGGTCGGCGCTGCGGCAGGCCGGCGATTGCGCGGCCTGGTTGAAGTCGATGAACAGCTGGCCGGAGGACGTGCGATCGAGTTCGGTGCGCCGGTTTGCGGTGCTGTAGCGCAGCCGCATCAGGGAAATGCCATTGGTCTGCTTGGCGCCGATGAACTTGCCGTCGATGAGCCTTCCCAGGCCAAGGTAGTACTCGGGCAGATTGTCGGCCTCAAAAGTGTAGAAAATTACAAAGTAAAGATCGCCGTTGACTGCGTCGCGCGAATACAGCTGGAAATCCAGGCCATGACCGCCGCGCGTGCGGTCGTACCAGTTGCCCGCGACCGGGATGGCGTAGGCAGGCGCCGTGGCATCGGCATTGGACCAGCCCAGCGCATTGAGCATCGGCAGGGCCAGGCCCAGGTCGCGGTTCGACAGGCCATTGTCGTACGCGTTCATGAGATCGCCGGGCTGCACGGTATGCGACAGCGTGGAGCCTGGCAGAGTGCTGCAC
>JAAFHE010000609.1 GCA_013298265.1 Lysobacterales bacterium
CCAGCGGCGGCCCGTCAGACCGGTATTCCGTACAGAGGCCGCCCTGGTAGAGCAGCGCTGGCGGAAATCCCGCACCTGCCATTTGTATCTCGCCGGTGGCGCGGCGGTAATAGCCGACCGCGGTGCAGACGAAGCGGCCGCCGTGGGTGCTCAGGCAGAGTTCCTCGTTGGCGCGGCGCAGCCATTCTCCCGGCGGCAAACCGTCCTTGCCGGCCCAGCGCAACAGGCTGGCGGCGCGCGTCATCAGCAGCGCCGCGTCCAGTCCCTTGCCCGCGACATCGCCGATGACGAAGCCGATGCGGCCGTCGGCCAGGTCGAAGTAATCGTAGAAGTCGCCTGAGATTTCATGCGCCGGCACGTTGATCGCGAGCAGCGGGAATCCGGCGCGGCGGCGCTTGGGCAGCAGCAACTTCTGCATCCGGCGAGCAAGGTCGAACTCGCGCTTGAGGCGCTGCTGTTCGACCAGCTCGTTGGCCAGGCGCGCATTGTTGATCGCCAGCGCGGTCGGCGCGGCAAGCAGGCGCAAGATGCCCGCGTCGGTCGCGTCGAAGGCCTCGCCGTTGCGCTTGTTGACGAGCTCAAGCACGCCGATGGTGCCCTTGGCGGTGGTCAGCGGCACGCAGATCAGACTGCGGGTGACGAAGCCGGATAGCTCGTCGACGCGCCGGTAGACGCGCGGATCGTTGGCGGCATCGGCAACAATGATCACCGCTTTGTCCGTCAGCGAACGGCCGACCACGCTCTGGTCGCTGGCCAGACGCAGACCGCGCAGGTCGACCGGACCGATGCATACCTTGCATTCGAGTTCGCCGGTCAGCTCGTCAAGCAGGAACAGCGAGGCCGCCTCGACGTGCATATAGTCGGCGATGCGCTGCAGTGCCAGCGGCAGGGTGCGGCGGAGATCGAGCGATACCGCCAGCGCCTCGGACAGTTCGGCCAGCAACGCGAATGCGCGCGCATCGTCACCAACCATGGCATTGGCAAGCAGGCTGGCGGCGGCCGCGTTCACGCCGGCGGCGGCTCCTGGCGCTGCGGTTGCTCGCGCTGGCCACGGCGTCGGCGCAGACCCCAGAGCGTGAACAGCGGTCCCGAAACCACGTACAGCACGCCAATCGTGAACAACACCAGCGGCGGATCGATGTACAGCGCGACAAAGACCAGCACGACCAGCGGGATAACCACGAAGGGCACGCGATCCGACAGGGGCCAGGCCTTGAAGCTGTAGTAGCGGATACGGCTGACCATCAGCAGGCCGGCGACCACGGCGATGCACGGCGCCACGATCTGGACCAGCTCGTGGTCGCCGGCAAACCCGTTCGCACTCATGGTCCAGACAAAGGACATGACAAGCCCCGCCGCCGCCGGGCTCGCCAGCCCCTGGAAATAGCGCTTGTCGATGACACCGACCTGGGTATTGAAGCGCGCCAGGCGCAGAGCCGCGCACGCGGCATAGATGAAAGCCGCAGCAAAGCCGACCTTGCCCCAGAACGGCCCCAGCTTCTGCAGCGTCGACAGGCTCCAGGCGTAAAGCACCAGGGCTGGCGCGATGCCGAAGCTGACCATGTCCGACAGGGAGTCGTACTGCACGCCGAATTCGCTCTGGGTATTGGTCAGTCGCGCGACCCGCCCGTCCAGACCATCGAGCAGCCCCGCGATGAAGACCGCCATCGCGGCCTCCTGCGGCCGCCCGGCAAGCGCGACGATGATCGCGTAGAAGCCGGCAAACATGGCCCCGGTGGTCAACAGGTTGGGGAGCAGATAAATGCCGCGGTGCGGCTTGCGGCGAGGACTTTCGCTGGATTCCATGCCTATGCCTCGTGCGGAGTTGGGAAAGCTTGCGGGATCGCCACGTCCGCGCCAAGTCCTGGGGCCGTCGGCGCGGCCGTGAACGACACTGAACGTTGTCGAGAAAGGGCATGCTGCCTCATTCTCGGTCGAAATGCCGCGCCGACGTGCTCCGCTCGCCGCTCAAGCGTCGTTCGGATGCCTATCGCCGGCGCTGTCGGCTGTAGCGGCCGTCACTCTCCGGATCGTTTAGACAAGCCGTGACCACCGTTACAGGGGCAGGATTGGTTGGCGGGCCAAGGATTTGCCGGATTTTGCTGTCGTGCTGCACAGTACCGCGAGGCAACGGCTTGTATCGTGGGAACAACAGTGCTATCCAATACCTACGATCGACCCGCGCCGTTTCCCGCGCGACCACGGAGCCCCTTATGAAAGCCATCCAAGTCGCCTTCGGCCTGCTCGCAGCAGTTGCCGCGACTGCCGGCCATTCCGCTGACAAAGTGTACAAATGGAAGGACGCCAGCGGCGTCGTTCATTTCTCGGATGCGCCGCCACCCAAAGGCACCGAATTCAACAACGTCAGGATCGTCAACCAGAGCACGGCGATCACGCAGGCGCAGGCTCCGCCAGCCACTGGCGAGGCGGCCGCCGGTGAGACCAAGCCGGCCGACGAAGGCAATGCCGCGCGCTGCGCGTCCGCACAGGATCGCGTCGCCCTGCTCTCCAGTGCACAGCCGCTGACCGTGCAGCAGGACGGCAAGTACGTCCCGATGACACCCGCGGACCGTGCCGCCGAACTGAGCATCGCCAAGGCGACGGTCGCCTCGCTGTGTTCGGCTCAAGACGCCAGCCAGTAATCCCACAATGGCTCGTGCGGCCGCCGGACTGCTCGCGCTGCTGGCAGCCGCTGCGGCCGCCTGGTGGTATTTCGCGCCTCAGACCTTGCCGGTCGCGGTACGTCGCGCAGTACCGGTATCACCCAAGGCGCAGGCTGCTTCGCCGTTGCTATACAAATGGCGCGACGCGAAGGGCCGGCTCAACGTGACCGATGTCCCTCCCACGGACCGTCCCTACGAGACAGTTCGCTACGACCCGGACACGAACGTAGTACCCGGCTACCGCAGTCCGGCTGCGGCCGACACTGCGGAAACCCGCGCCATTCCGCCGGATCCGGCGAAACAGTGACTAGCAGGCTGTTGAGAAACAGCCTGCTAGCGCGATCCGGAACGGATCGCCCGAGAGTCGATCGCGTAAGCGATTGATTCTCGGAGAACGTGCGCAAGCTCTGCTTGCGCCGTTCGATTGAGAAAGGAGTTTTTGCTCCTTTCTCAACAACCTGCCAGAGAAGTTCTGGATGGGTTTTTGGAGTAACGCTTCTGCGATCTACACCGCATCTCCACAACCCCGCCAAACGCCTGCTGCGCAGGCATTTGGCCGTTCCGGCCCGATGGGCGTTCAGCGTGGTCAGAACCTGCGGTTCTGAGCGACCACCCTTCACCCCCTT
>JAAFHE010000610.1 GCA_013298265.1 Lysobacterales bacterium
AACGGCCCGGCCCTGGTGGAAATGAGCGCGGAGGGCGCCGCCGAGCTCGCGCGCAACGGCTCGCCCGTGCGCGCCATTGCCGAATACGTCTATCCCCACCCGTATGCCGTCACACTGCAGTTGGCGCCGCTGCCGCCGGCGGCGACATCCGACGCGACCTGGTCCGTCACGATCACCTGCCTGGATGCGCAGACCGGAAAGCCGCTGCGTGAGGCCCAGGTCAGCGCCTACAGCGACCTTGCCGCGCGCCGCGGCGATACCGGCAGCACCGATGCCGCCGGCAAGGTGCGCCTGCGCCTGCCGGCCGGAGCGCGGATCGAGCGCATCATCGTGGACGCGGGGCCGGAGTTCTGGGGCGGCTGCCACGACGGTCTTGCGCTGCAGGATCACACCCTGCGCATCGCGCCGCTGGACCCGGCGGCCGACAACGTGCTGCGCCACTACTATCCGGCCGCGAAGGCGCGGACGCGTTTCGACCCGGAGACCGGCGTCACGGTCGGCATCGTCGACACGGGCGTCGGGCCGCATCGCGATCTGGCCTACGGCGAGCAAAAGCCCGAAGGCTGCTGCACCGTGACGGGCATGCCGTCGGAATGCTTCACGGATGAGTCCGGGCACGGCACGCATGTGGCCGGCGTGATCGGCGGCAAGGGCAGGCTGACGTCACTCGCGCCCGGCGTGAAGATCCGCGCGTACCGCGTGTTTGCCGACGCCGAGTCCGGCGCAACCAACTACGCGATCCTCAAGGCGATGATGCAGGCCGCGCGGGACGGTTGCGACATCATCAACCTGAGCATCGGTGGCGGGCCGCCCGACCCGGCAGTGGCCGAGGCGATCCAGGACGCGCGCAACCACGGCATGCTCGTCGTCGTCGCCGCCGGCAACGACGGCAATCCCTTCGTCAGCTTTCCGGCCGCGCACGAGAACGCGATCGCCGTCGCCGCGTTGGGGCGCCGCGGTACGTTTCCGGCCCAGTCCGCGGCCGCCGCTGCCGTTCGCGCCGAGCCGGTCTCGAGGCTCGACGCGAATGAATTCGTCGCCGCGTTCTCGAACACCGGCGAGCGCATCGACGTGATCGCACCCGGCGTCGGCATCGTGTCGACGCTGCCGCACAACTGTTACGGTGCGCTCAGCGGCACGTCGATGGCCGCGCCCGTCGTGGTCGGCGTCGCCGCCTGCCTGCTGTCGCGCGATCGCGCGCTGTTCGCCTCGCCGCGCAACCGCGCGCGCTCGAATGCGCTGGAAAGCAAACTGTTCGCGAGTTGCAAGAAGCGTGGCTTCGGCGATGCGTTTGAAGGCAAGGGCATGCCCTGCGTGTAGTGCCGCTACAGCAACGCGTCGATCGCCGCAGCGTCCGGCGCGTCCAGTTCGAACGCGAGTACATCGATGCTCTCGCGCAGATGGAGCGCGGAGGTCGTGCCGGTCAGCGGCACCACGTCGCGCTGTATCAGATAACGGAACAGGATCTGCGCCGGCGTGCGTGCATACGCCGCGGCCAGGCCAAGTAGCGTCGTGTCGCGCAGCAGATGCGGATTCGCGCTCAGTGTCCAGAAGCTCTGGTAGACCAGTCCGTGCTCACGGCAGAACGCGCGGATGGTCTTGTCGTAGCCGGTCTGCGCGTAGAAGCGGTTCTGCACGATGGACGGCTTGATACGTGCCTCGTGCCAGAGCCGCTGCAGTTCGGCGGGGTCGTAGCAGTTGCTGATGCCGATGAGGCCGACGTGGCCGCTGTCGACCAGGGTTTCCATCGCGCTCCACACTTCGCGCTGGCCGGCGCGGTCGCGCAGCGGCGAGTGCAACAACAAAGCGGCCAGGTGCTGCCGGCCGAGGTTGCGCTGCGATACCGCGAAGGATTGGGCGACCTGCTGTGCGAGCGGCGCGTCGGCGTCGTAGGGAAGGCGTACCGGATCCTGCCCCGCGAGCGGTGTGAATTTGGTCTGCAGATACAGCGCACCGGATGACATCGCGGTCGAGGCCGCGGCATCGCGCGCACTTGCCGAGGCCGCGATGCCGGCGCCGACGCCGGCCTCGTCGTAGTGCTTGGGCTGGCAGGCCGTGTCGATGCCGGTGAAGCCCGCGGCCAGCGCGCGCTCGACCCAGGCCGCGGTCTGCGCCTTCTTCCAGGCCGTGCCGTAGAGCATGCGCGGCATGCGCACGCCGTTGCGCAGCAGACTATGGGTTGCGTCATCGCCGCTCATGCGCCGTCGCCGTTGGTCGGTCGCATGCTATTGGAGCCCGTCGGTGAAGATCGTATCCGCGCCGACGTTGGTGCGTGCGCACTGATAGGTCTCGGCGATGCGCGGGCCGGTGTCGATGACCTGGAAATCGCTGGTCAGCACGTCCTGCGCGCCGGGCGTCTGGTCGAACACGCGCGAACCGATGCCGAGTTCGGCCCAGTTGTGCGTCGTATAGCGGTCGCTTTCCGCGGTCAGCGCGATGTTGCCGCCATCGGCGAGCACGATGCCGTAGCGCTGCATCGTGCGCAGCAGCACCTGCGCGGCCGGCGGGTAGCCGGTGAACGGAAAGTCCGCGCGCAGGCGCAGGCGGGCGCCGTAGGGCACGCTGGCGGCGGGACCGGACGGGCCACCCGCATGCGTTGCGGGCCGTACGTACAGCTTGCCGTCCTCGCCGCCGAGCGAGACGTCGCTGGCCATGCGCGGATTCGGCAGGATGAAGCGCAGCGCGTGGCCGAGATCGCCGTTGACCTGCATCGCCGTATGCACGTCATCGGCATTGAACAGCAGCGGCGCGATCGGGAAGCCGGCTGCGTCGGCGCTGGTGCAATGGTCGCCGCGACCCTGGCCCGGATAGACCGCGGTGAGATGCCACTTGACCAGGCACTGTGCTTCGAGCGCGTTCGCGCCGCTCTGGGTGACGTGATACGCCTCGTACACGGTATTGCCCTGGACCACGAGCAGATGGCAGTCCTCGTTCTCGTTGTCGCAGATCAGCCCGTCGGTGCTTTCGATCGCCGCGTTCGCCGGCACCGGCATGCTCGAGCCCAGTGGTTCGCAGTCGGGGCTGTAATAGTTGTCGTAGGGATAGTCGACGATGGTCCGCGTCGGACTGCCCGCAGGCGAATGCACCACATGCATGCCGAAGTCGATCTGCATGCGGCCGAAGCCGAAGCCGCCGAGGCCGGTCAGCGTCGAGATCATGCTCGCCGACTGCGGATGCAGCGGCGCGGCAGCGATGTTGCGGTTCCACACCGCGCCGGGCGGAAAGCGCGGCAGTGGTTCGGCGCCGGCACCCAGTGTCATCGACAGCAGCACGGCAGCGAGCGGCAGG
>JAAFHE010000630.1 GCA_013298265.1 Lysobacterales bacterium
GCCGACATCGACAGCCCGAAGCGACGATTGATCACACGCACCCATTCCGTGCCAATGATCGAATCCAGCCCCATCTCCGCGAACGGCTTGCGCGGCTCGACGCCCGCGACGTCCATGTACAGCGCGTCGGCCAGCGTCCGCGACAGTTCCGCCTTCACCTTGCCGGCGTCCGGCACCGTGTCGACGGGCGTCGGCCTGACCGCAGCGGGCACAGCGACCGCGGGTGCAACCGACTCATGCTTCACAGCGACGGGAACACTCGCCTCGTGCTTCACGGCGACCGGCTTCACGGCGACCGGAACACTCGCCTCATGCTTCACGCTCGCCGCTGGCGCGCGCGCCGCTACCGACGTCAGCGGCGTCAACGCAATGCCGGCCGGCTTGCCGGCCGCATCGGTGGCACGCGACGCGCGTGGCGCCAGCGCCGCCGTCGCAACCAGCGCGATACCGGTCTGTGGTTCGGCGTCGACGCGCGACGGCGCGGCACTGCCAACCCAATGAATGTCTCGTGCGAACGGATACGTCGGGAGCGCGATGCGATGCGGCGCCGGCTCGCCGAACAAAGTCGCCCACGGCAGCTGGTAGCCCTGGCAATACAGGTCCGCCAGCCCGTAGAGCGCCTCGTGCGCGTCACGACCGCCGACCGATCCGGTCGATACGCGGTCGATCAGCTCCTGTCCGTACTGCAGCAGCGCCTTCTGCCCGCTGAACTCACGCGACACGACACCAGCAAACACCTTCGCCGGCCGCTCGCCCGCTTCGGCGCGCTCGAGCAGGTGCAGTGCGTCCTCGATGTCCTGCGCGACGATCACGCAGCGATGCGCAAAATGCTGGCGTCCGCACAGCAGCGTATAGGCGAGCGACTGCACCGCAGCCGCGTCCCAGGCACGCGATTGCAGCAGCACGCGCAGATCGCGCAGCCGCTGCTGCAATGCCACGGCACTTTTCGCCGACAGCGCCAGCAGCCAGTACGGCGCCACGCCGGTCTGCATCGGTTCGATGGGCGCCTCGGCCTCGCGCACCACCATGTGCACATTGGTACCGCTCATGCCGAACGCGCTCAGCGCCGCATGACGCAGACCCTCCGACAGCCATGGCCGCGTCTGCCGGTTGACCTGGAACGCGCTGCGTTCCCAGGCTATGTATTCGCTTTGTTCCTCGCAATGCAGGCTCGCCGGGATCTGGCGATGCTGCAGTGCCTGTACCGCACATACCAGGTTCACCAGCCCCGACGCGGCAAAGGTGTGACCCACATTGCCCTTGGTCGAGGTCAGCGCGCAGAACCCGCGCTCGGCCGTGTGCGCGCCGAACACCTCCTGCAGCGCATTGACCTCCACCGGATCGCCCAGCCGAGTGCCCGTGCCGTGCGTGACCACATAGCCGATCTGCCGCGCATTGATGCCCGAGCGCGCATAGACCTCGCCGATCAGCCGTGCCTGTGCCGCGCCGCTCGGTGCCGTGATGCCGTTGGTATGGCCGTCGTAGTTGATCCCGCTGCCCACGATCACCGCACGGATCGGATCACCGTCGGCCTGCGCCCGCGACAGCCGCTTGAGCACCACCGCCACCACCGCCTCGCCCGGTACCAGGCCGTTCGCACGCCGGTCGAACGCATAGCAGCGCCCGTCTTCCGACAGCATGCCCGCCTGGGTCATGCCGACATACGCGTACGGCGCCAGCATCAGGTTCACGCCAGCCGCGATCGCGGTATCGCAATCCCCGGCGCGCAGGCTCTGGCAGGCCTGATGCGCGGCGACCAGACCCGATGAACACGAGGTGTTGAGCGCCATCACCGGACCGCGCAGGTCAAGGAAATACGACAGCCGCGACGCGAGGATTCCGTCGTGATTGCTGGTCAGCGTGCCCAGGCCGCCCGACAGTGCCTGATAGTCGCCCTGCTCCACGCCCACGAACACGCCTATCGTCTGCTGCGTGCACTGCGCCTGCCCGTACGCCGCGTCTTCCAGTGCATTCCACGCCTCCTGCAGCAGCAGGCGCTGGCGCGGATCCATCGTCAGTGCCTCGCGGGGGGAAATGTCGAAGAACAGCGTATCGAATTCCGCCACGCCCGGCAGCGTGCCGAGCCACTTGCCCGTGATCTCGCCCTTGCCGTACGCGTCGCGCCAGTCGAAACGCTCCGCCGGAATTTCCGCGATCGCCTCGCGGCCGTCGGCCAGCAGGCCCCAGAACTCCTCCACCGTGCGCGCCTGCGCAAAGCGGCCGCTCATGCCGATGATCGCGATCGGCTCCGGCGTTCCCGCCGGGAGGCTCTGCATCGCATCGACCCGCGGCGCGCTGCGCTGCGCTGGGCGCGACACGGCTGTCGGCACTGCCGCAAACGCCGGCAGCGAGGAACCGTAGAACGCCTCCAGCCGCGCCCCATGCTGCGCCAGCAGATAGCTCGCCACCTGCTCCAGACTCGTCTGGCTGAAGAAGATCGCCGGCGTGATCTCGATCGCATAGTGCCGCGAAATCGTCTGCGCCCATTGCGCGAGCGTGAGCGACTCGAAACCGTAGTCGGCCAGGTTCTCCTGCGCACGGATCTGCTCGCGTTCAATCTTCAGCAACGCCCCGATCTGTTCGCGCAACTCCCATTGCACGCACTGCTCGAGCGTCAGGCCGCGCAGCTCCGGACGACGCCCCGCACCGGCCACCGCCGGCTCCGGCGCCGCGCTCGTCGGCAACGGCGAAAACATCGCTAGCGCACGCTCGATCCGCGCCCGCTCGCCGGACATCACCACGTAGTGCCCCCCCGGCTGCGCCAGCGCGCGTTCCCACAGCGCCACGCCCTGCACCGTCGTCAGCGCCTGCTGACCGCTTGCCTGCAGGTACAGCTTCGTCGACGACGCATCGCCGACCTGCATCCCGGCTTCCCACAGCGGCCACGCAATCGCGATGCGCTTGCATCCCGGGGGCGCCTCGACCTGCTGCGCGTAGGCGAGCTGGAAGCGATTGCCCATCGCGTAGTCGCCACCGCCGAAGTCGCCCAGCAGCGCCGCAGTCGAACTGAAATAGCACACGAAGCGCAGCGGCTGTCCGGCCAGCACCTCGTCCAGCACCTGCGTGCCGCGCACCTTCGGCGACAGCACCGCCGCGAAATTTTCCACCGACTTCTGCGCCAGCGTCTCCGCCGTCGCCACGCCGGCCGCGTGGATCACGCCGTCGATCCGGCCGAAGCGCGCCACCGCCTGCGCCACGCCCGCCCGCATCGCCGACGCGTCGGTGACATCGGC
>JAAFHE010000632.1 GCA_013298265.1 Lysobacterales bacterium
ATGACGGTGGCGATCATGCCGCCGTCGCGCGTGACGGCCAGCATGTGCTGCAGGAACATCAGGTCGGCTTTCTTAGCACCCAGCGGCACCTGGCCGTAGCGGAAACGCTCGGGGAATTTCGGCGCCCAGGCGGGCGTGCCGTCGGCGTTCTTCTCGGTGTTGCCCCAGGTGATCGAGAACGGCGGATTGGTGAGCACGCGGTCGAAGTGCATCAGCTCGCCGCCTTCGACGTGCTGCGGTTCGGCCAGCGTGTCGTCGTTCTGCAGATTGGTGGTGCTGATGCCGTGCAGCAGCATGTTCATCTTGGCGATGGACCACACCGTGCCATTGAATTCCTGCCCGAACAGGTTGGCCTTGCGGCCGTCTTCGCCGTGCTCGTCGATGAACTCCTTGGCGGCGATCAGCATGCCGCCGGAGCCGCAACAGGGATCGTAGATGTCGTGCTTCAGTTCGGGCTTGAGCAGCCGCACCATCATGCGCACCACCGAGCGCGGGGTGTAGAACTCGCCGCCTTTCTTGCCCGCCGAATCGGCGAATTCACCGATCAGGTATTCGTAGGCGGCGCCCAGCAGGTCGGGGAACTCGAAGTCCTCGTTGCGCAGCCGGTAGATCCCGAAATGGGTGATCAGCTGGCGCAGCTTGATGTCGGGGATCTTGCTCTGGCCTACCTTGCGGGTGAAGTCGATGTGCTCCAGCACATCGTACAGGCTGGTATTGGCCGTCTCGATGCCGGTGAGGGCCTTGTTCAGGGCATCGCCGACGTTCTGATGCGCGTCATTGACCAGCGTCTGGTAACGCGATTGCGGCGGCACCCAGAACGAGCCTTCCTTCTTGTACCAGCGCGAGTTCTCGGCGGACTCCTGCGCCTGGGCTGCAGACTTGCCACCGTCCTTCTCGAGGCGGATCACCTCTTCGCGGCGCTGGTCGAACACGTCGGAACAGCGCTTCAGGAACAGCATGCCGAAGATGTATTCCTTGAACTCGGAGGCGTCCATCTTGCCGCGCAGGATGTCGGCGGCTTTGAACAGGTGGCGCTCCAGTTGCGGCAGGGTCAGGGGCATCGTTGATCGTCCAGATTCGTGATGGCTCGCCGTCCCGGTTCAGCGGTTCCCGGCAAGCGGTGTATTCGTTGGTGCGGCTGTGCGTTGGGCCGGTCATTGGCCATCCAGGCGCAGGTCGACCAGCGCGTCGTGCGTCGCGCCAGTGATGTGCGGGCGCGGGCCGGTGAGAGCGCGCTTCATTACGGGTTTCACGCAACAAACAAGCGGTGCTTATTGCGCAAAATGCCGCTGCGGGCAATAGCACGAGTGCCGACACGATGGTGTCCGGGCGAGGATCGAACGACGTGCTCGACGGGGCGGAAGATGCGTCGGTTGCCACCGCGAAGCAACGAGGGTGACATGAACGTGGCGCAGGGGGCTGGCCCAGCGCGGGCTGTCGGCGCAAAAAAAAGCCAGGCGAGAGGCCTGGCTTTCGTCATCGTGGTGGAGCGGATGGGGATCGAACCCACGACCTTCGCATTGCGAACGCGTTTCAGACTCTACGGGCTGCTTAGAATTTACTTTGTAATCAGCAATATATTTTCCGCTTGTGTCCGCCGCCGAGCTCTGGCAGTCTGAAATCTGCTGTTACGGTGCTGTTACGGAGGCCGACATGTACAACACGAGAACCACGCTTACGCGGGCGATGATTGACGGGGCGAAGGCCCAGGCAAAGCCTTATCGGCTTTGGGACGCGCGTGTCCCGGGGCTCTTTATGCGGGTGCAGCCGTCAGGGGCCAAGACCTGGAACGTGCAGTGGGCGCGGGCTACCTCGAAGTCGCTAGGACGTTATCCCATCCTCACTCTTGATGGCGCCCGTACCCAGGCGCTTGCTGTGTTGAGCGACGCAGCTACGAACGGAACGCCTGCTGCGGCGCGCCCGAAGCCGACGACGACGACGCTGCGTACGTTCCTGGACACCGAATATCTGCCCTGGGCAACAGCAAACCTAAAGTGGGGCGCCGGTACTTGTAGTCGCATAAAGAGCGTCTTCTCCGAACACCTGGACCGGCCGTTGCGTGAAATTACCTCCTGGATGATCGAGAGATGGAGGACCAGGCGTCTTGAGAGTGAAGTAACGCCTAACACCTGCAACCGCGATATTGCATCGCTGCGATCTGCACTTAGCAAGGCTGCAGAGTGGGATTTTCTGCAGCAGAACCCGCTTTCCGCGATCAAGATTGCAAAGGTCGATGCCGTCGGTATAGTCCGATTCCTGTCCGACGACGAGGAGAAACGGTTGCGCGAGGCTCTCGCAAAGAGAGACGTTGACTTGCGTAGCGCTCGTAAGCGAGCTAACGAATGGCGAGTGGAGCGGGGAAAAGAGCAGAAGCGACTGATAGACAATGAGTCGTTCGGCGACCACTTAACTCCGCTGATCTTACTTGCGATGAATACAGGCCTTCGCCGCGGTGAACTAACGTCGATTACATGGGCAGACATCGATCTTGACGCCAAGTACTTGTCCGTGCGGGCGGGCTATGCAAAAAGCGGAAAAGCTAGATACGTTCCTTTGAATAGCGAGGCAGTTGCCGTACTAACACGATGGAAGCGCCAACAGTGTGGCGACGAGATGCTGATCTTCAATCTTGCCGATCCGAAGACAGCTTGGGCGCGCCTACTCTCTGCCGCTCAAGTTGAAAACTTTCGGTTTCATGATTTGCGGCACCATTTCGCCTCTCGCATGGTGATGGCTGGCGTCGACCTTAACACTGTACGTGAACTGCTAGGACATGCGGATCTCAAGATGACACTACGGTATGCGCACCTTGCTCCAAAGCACAAAGCCGAAGCTGTGGAGCGTCTCGTCAGTGGTGGAACTCACGGCTGGCAATCCCAGTAAGCTCGCTCAAGACTAGTAAAAACTATTGCTATGCAGCGCATCATCGTGTTCTGTAGATTTCGCAGGCAGTAAACTCGATCAGTTTTGGGCAAATAGAATCAACAATTGCTGGGCCAGAAAGGCGGCAGATGAATGGCGATTCCCAACACACGTTTGAAATTCTACCGCCGAATACGGCAAATGAAGAAAAAAATCGGCGACGATCAAAGTCTGGCAAAACGCTACGTGACATCAATACTATATGTTTGGAAAAAGGAAAAATTTCCTGTCCTGTCTCCAAATCGAACCCCTTGCGGATGTTCACGGAACGTCAGGGATACAGAGGTAGGAGAACTCGCAAAATGGT
>JAAFHE010000612.1 GCA_013298265.1 Lysobacterales bacterium
TGCGGTCGCCGAGCTTGCAGCACCGGCATCTACGACCGAATCGCTGCCAGCCGTCCCCGAACCTGCCGTAACCGCCGCCAGCACCCCCGCGAAAAAGACCTGGCGCGAACGCCTGTCCGGCAGTGCCTTCGCGCGCAACCTCGGCAGCCTGTTTTCGCGCAAGCCCAAGCTCGACGAAGCGCTGCTCGAAGAACTCGAGACCGCACTGATCACCGCCGATGTCGGCGTCGCCGCCAGTACCGAACTCGTCGAGAGCCTGCGCAAGCGCCTCAACAAGCGTGAATTCGCCGATGCCGACCAGCTGCTCGCCGCGCTGCGTCAGGCGCTGATCGATCTGGTCACACCGATCGCGAAACCGCTGGTCATCGATACCGCCCACAAACCCTTCGTCGTGCTGACCGTCGGCGTCAACGGCGTCGGCAAGACCACGACCATCGGCAAGCTCGCCCGGCGCTACAAGCAGCAGGGCCTGGACCTGATGCTCGCCGCCGGCGATACCTTCCGCGCCGCCGCGGTGGAACAGCTCAAGACCTGGGGCGAGCGCAACGGCGTGCCGGTGATCGCGCAGGGCTCGGGCTCGGATGCGGCGAGTGTGATCTTCGACGCGCTGCAATCGGCGCGCTCGCGCGGGATGGACCTGCTGATCGCCGATACCGCCGGCCGCCTGCACACGCAGAGCGGACTCATGGACGAACTCGGCAAGATCCGCCGCGTGCTCGGCAAGCTCGATCCGCAGGCGCCGCACGAAGTTCTGCTCGTCATCGACGGCACCACGGGGCAGAACGCGATCAACCAGCTACGCCAGTTCCGCGCCGCGATCGGCGTGACCGGGCTGGTCGTGACCAAGCTCGACGGCACCGCCAAGGGCGGCGTCATTTTCGCACTGGCCAAGGAATTCGGGCTGCCGGTGCGCTTCGTCGGCCTCGGCGAAAGCCTGGAAGACCTGCGCGAGTTCGACGCAGCCGCGTTCGTCGACGGCCTGCTGCCGCCGGCGCTGGGTGCCTGAGTGCGAAGGAAGTCCTACGAAGAAGGTGGACGTGGCGGCGATTGCTCGCCGCCACGTCCGCTCACGCTTTCCGCCAGGGGGGCCAGCTTGGGCGCGAGCAGTGCCGTCGGACGCTCCATCCTGGTTTGTACCGACGGCCGCCGCATTATGCCTGCGCCGTGAATATCCATCAATCCACTTTTTGGCATAAATGCGATTGCGCCGCTCACTGAAGATTGCAGCTTTGTTGCTGCTGGCGGTCGCCGTCCTGGCCGCGCTGGCGCTGCGCCACTACGCCCAGCCCGAGCGCGTCGCCGCGATGCTGGCCGAACAGGCGCGCACGCGGCTGGGTCTCGAGCTGAAATTCGAACCGCCCGCGCGCTATTCGCTGTGGCCACGCCTGCGCCTGCAACTGGAACAGCCGCGCTTCGCACTGCCCGGCGAAAGCGAACCGCTATTGGCGCTCGAGCGCCTGGACGTGAGCCTGCCCTGGAGCAGCCTGCGCGACTCGAGCCTGGTGATCGAAGAGCTGCAGCTGGAAAAACCACAGTTGGAGCTGACCGCGCTGCAGCGCTGGTTGGACACGGGCGACGACAACGCCGCGCCACCCGACCTGCGCGTGCACCTCGCCGTCAGCGACGCGACCCTGCTGCGCGACGGCAAGGCCGTGGCGCGCGGCGTCGACTTCGCCGGCGACATCAATGCACAGGATCTGCAACGCTGGTGGCAGGAACTCGTCCAGGCCGCGCCGACCGCCAGCGCGCTGCCGCCGCTGCCGGGTCAGGCACAGATCGACACCCTCGAACTCGACGGCGTCACGCTCAAGGGCGTGCACATCGAATCGACCCCGGCACGCACGCAATGATCGCCGCAGACACCGACAGCAGCGGCTTCGCACCGGCCCTGCTCGCCTGGTACGACCGCCACGGCCGCAAGAGCCTGCCGTGGCAATCGCCGCGCACGCCGTATCGCGTCTGGCTGTCGGAAATCATGCTGCAACAGACTCAGGTCGCGACCGTGATCGGCTACTTCCAGCGCTTCGTCGACGCGTTGCCCGACCTTCGCGCGCTGGCCGGGGCACCCGTGGACCAGGTGCTGGGCCTGTGGTCAGGCCTGGGTTACTACAGCCGCGCGCGCAACCTGCACAAAGCCGCACAACTCTGCTTCGAGCGGCATGGCGGCGAGTTGCCACAGGATTTCGCCGCGCTGGCCGCACTGCCGGGCATCGGCCGTTCCACCGCAGGCGCGATACTCGCGCAGGCCTGGGGCCTGCGCCACGCGATTCTCGACGGCAACGTCAAACGCGTGCTGAGCCGCTATCACGGCGTCGAAGGCTGGCCGGGCAGCACCGCCACGGCGCGCACGCTCTGGCAGCATGCCGAGGACAACACCCCGCACGCGCGCATCGCCGACTACACCCAGGCCATCATGGATCTCGGCGCGACGCTGTGCGTACGCAGCCGGCCGCGCTGCGGCGTCTGCCCGGTAGCGAGCGGCTGCGTGGCCTTGCGCGACAAGCTCACCGCCCATCTGCCGGCGCGCAAGCCCGCCAAAGTCAGTCCGACACGCGCGACCTGCATGCTGATCCTGCGCGACCGCAACGATCGCGTCCTGCTGCAGCGACGCCCCGCCACCGGTGTCTGGGCCGAACTGTGGAGCCTGCCCGAAGCGGCCACCCCGGACGACGCGGCCAAGGTCGCGCGCGCCGCCGGCGCGCAGTTCGACGCCGTCACGCCGCTGGCGTCGTTCGTCCACGTTTTCAGCCACTATCGTCTCGACATCACGCCGCTGCTGGCGCGCACCAAGCCCTTGCCGCAGGTCGCCGACCGCGACGATCTGCGCTGGTGCGACGCCACGGAATTCCTGCAGCTGGGCCTGCCCGCGCCGGTGCGCCGGCTGCTGCAGTCCCTGCCCGAGACCAACTGACTTTCAGATACGCGCACCGCGCCGGAGAACGCCATGACCCGCACCGTCCACTGCATCAAGCTCGGCCGCGACGCCGAAGGACTCGCCTTCGCCCCCTGGCCCGGCGAACTCGGCAAGCGCGTCTTCGAATCCGTCTCCAAGGAAGCCTGGAGCCAGTGGCTCGCCCATCAGACCATGCTCATCAACGAGAACCGCCTGTCGCCACTGGATCCGAAGCACCGCGCCTTCCTGCAGGGCGAGATGGAGAAGTATTTCTTCGGCGAAGGCTCGGCCGCGCCGGCCGGCTATGTCGCGCCGGATGCCTGAAGCGCGCGCCGCGGACGCGAATCAGCAACGCAGCCTTGCAGAGAGCGGCAAACGGG
>JAAFHE010000611.1 GCA_013298265.1 Lysobacterales bacterium
GCCGACCGCGACACCGCCAGCGGCGCCGGCCGCGACCGCAGCAACCGGCGCCCCCACCGCGGCCGAAGGCCCACAGCTCACGGTAGAGGTTTCGCTGGATCCGAAGCTGCGCGACAAGGCACCCGCGGGCGCCAGCGTGTTCGTGTTCGCACGCGCCGCGAGCGGCCCGCCGATGCCGCTGGCAGTGCAGCGCCTGACCGTAGCCGACCTGCCGGCAAAGGTCGTGCTGACCGACGCCATGAGCATGATGCCGACGATGAAGCTCTCGCAGTTTCCGCAGGTCGTCGTCGGTGCGCGCGTTTCCGCAAGCGGCAACGCCAAGGCGCAGAGCGGCGACCTGCAGACGCTCTCGACGCCGCTTGACGTTGCGAGCCGGACGCCGGTCGTTCTGGTCATCGACCAGGTCGTTCCCTGAAAGCAGTCCTCGAGGAGCTTTCCGGGCATCACCCGATTGCCGGTCCCGATGCTGAATCCGCTTGTACGCGCCACAGCAGATGATCGGATGCGTGGTACTTGGACTCGAATGGCGAAATGAGCTGCGGCTCGGCCAGGCAATCGATATGCCAGGGTATGTTGGCCAGCTGCAGTGCCAGACACCACTCGTCGGCATAGATTTTCCAGTTGGTACGCAGCTCCAGCCGCCCGCCGCAGGCCAGCAAGGCCGGCAGCACCGGATGCCCCGGCCAGCGCCGCTGCACATGCTCGGGCTTGGGCCACGGATTCGGATACAGCAGGTACTGCGCTGCAAACCGCCAGCCGGCGGCCGCGGCGAGCAGCCAGAAATCCACGACATCGCAGCGCAGCAGCAGCGCATTGCGCGGCGCGCCGGCAGCGTCCAGCGCGCGCTGTCCGGTCCGTAGCCGATGCGCGGACTTGTCCACGCCGATGACCAGTGCGTCGGCATGCAGCCGCGCCAGTCGCAGAGTGCTCACGCCAGTACCGCAGCCCGCGTCGAGCACGCGCGGCCGTGAATCATTTTCGAGCGCAGCGGCGAGCGCGGCAAACTGCGCCCGCGCCCGCTCACCGACCGGCCGGCGGTACGGGTGCTCCAGGTGACGCCGCACGATGGCGTCCAGGCACCCATGCACGCCGTCCTGGCGGCTGTCGACTTGTCGGGAGTTGGCGAACATCGATAGACGAAAACGCTGGGTGACAAGCCTTGGATTGCCCGGGGCATGAGTTTACATTCGCCGCCTCGGCGCATCGCCGCAGCCTGATCACACCACCATGGGCGACGCCCGCCGTTATTTCGACCTGTCGACTCCGTTTGCGATGAAGCGCGGCGGCCAGCTGCACCAGGCCCGCCTCGCCTACGAAACCTGGGGCGAGCTCAGCCCCGCGAAAGACAACGCGCTGATGATGTTCACCGGGCTTTCGCCAAGCGCCCATGCGGCATCCAGTCCGGACGACCCCAGCCCCGGCTGGTGGGAAGACATGCTCGGCCCAGGCAAGTACATCGACACGCAGCGCTGGTTCGTGATCTGCGTGAACACCCTGGGCAGTTGCAAGGGCTCCACCGGCGCGGACTCCACCGATCCAGCCACGGGCCAGCCCTACCGCCTCGAGTTCCCCGACCTGACCCTCGAGGACGCCGCCAACGCCGCCTACGAACTCGTGCGCGGCCTGGGCATCGGTCAGCTGGCCTGCCTGCTCGGCAATTCGATGGGCGGCATGACCGCGCTGGCCTACCTCGCGCTGCATCCCGGCAGCGTGCGCAGCCACATCAGCATTTCCACCGCGCCGCAGGCGCAGCCGTTCGCCATCGCGATCCGGTCGCTGCAGCGCGAGGCGATACGCCTGGATCCACAATGGAACAACGGCCATTATTCCGAGGACAGCTATCCGGAAGCGGGCATGTCCATCGCGCGCAAGCTTGGCGTGATCACCTACCGTTCTGCCATGGAATGGGTCGGCCGCTTCGCCCGCATCCGTCTCGACTCCGAACAGCGCGAAGAAGAGCCGTTCGCGGCGGAATTCCAGATCGAGTCCTACCTGATCGGCCACGCACGCCGCTTCGTGCGCAACTTCGACCCGAACAGCTATCTCTACCTGTCGCGGGCGAGCGACTGGTTCGACATCGGCGAATACGGCCAGGGCGGCGTAGCCGACGCGCTCGCGCGCATCCGACTGGATAGCGCCCTGGTCATCGGCGTGGAAACCGACATCCTGTTCCCGCTGAGCCAGCAGCAGGAAATCGCCGACGGCTTGCGCAATGGCGGCGCGGCCGTCGAATTCGTCGCGCTGGACAGTCCACAGGGGCACGATGCCTTCCTCGTCGACATCGCCCGTTTCGGCGCAGCCATCGCGCAGTTCCTGGCACAGCGGTAAGATTCCCGCGCTTTCGCTACGGACTCCCACATGCTTACCCTGCCCTTCCCCGGTGCCCAGCGCCTGGTCGATGCCCTCGATGCCGCGATCTGTCGCGACTGCCCCACCGAAATCACCGATCAGCTACGTCACACGCTCTGTCGCCTGATCCGCGACCCTGAGGTCAAGCTGCCCGATTGCGTGTTCGAACCGGTCGGCGACCATTACGCGCGACGCGAGCTCTACCGCAGCGAGGCACACGGCTACAGCGTCATCGCGATGACCTGGGGCCCTGGCCAGGGCACGCCGATCCACGACCACGCCGGCATGTGGTGCGTCGAAGGCGTCTGGTACGGCCTGCTCGAGATCACGCCGTACGAAATGACCGGCCAGGACGACAACCGCTACCGTTTCGAGTCGCGTGGCACGATGATGGCCGGCGCCGGCTCCGCCGGCAGCCTGATCCCGCCGCACGAGTACCACACGATCATGAATCCCAGCGACAACGACGTTGCCGTGTCGCTGCACATCTACCGCGGTCCGATGACCTGCTGCAGCGTATTCCGCCCGCTGCAGAACACCTGGTACGAGCGCGACCAGCGCCAGCTATCGCTCGATCACGCCCACTGAGCACCGGCGCAAGGTGCGGCGGCTCGCGCGGTCTGCGCAACGCCGCCGCGGCTCTTTCATCGCCGGTGCTTTTCGCTATACTCGCGCCCCTACCCGCGCCGGCCTCACGCCGGCTCGCACCAGTGCCGGTGTGGCGGAATTGGTAGACGCGGCAGACTCAAAATCTGTTTCTGGCAACAGAGTGGGGGTTCGATTCCCTCCACCGGCACCATCAGCAAGTCCTGCGGTATCCGCCGAGTCTTCGACGTGGCATCAGCCCCTAACGCGCTCTTGCCCACATGTCGCCTGAGGTTGCGGTCGTGCGAAGAGTTGCTTTGCGCGAGCAGGGTCCGACGC
>JAAFHE010000613.1 GCA_013298265.1 Lysobacterales bacterium
GCAGCGTAGACCGCCTGCGCCAGTTCGATAGCTGGTGCATGTTGCCGAGCCATGGGCCGCCGTTGTGCGAGGCCGGCAACATCCAGCGCCTGCTGCGCAATTTCCGCGATGCGATCCAGTTCACCCACGACCAGACGCTGCGCTGGATGAACAAGGGTTACACCATGAACGAACTGGCGCCGCTGATCGAGGACATGTACCTCACGGCCGGCCAGCACGGGTATCTCATGGGCGAGCTCGATCAGGTGCGGCCGATCAAGAACGAAACCGTGCCGTCCAATCATTGCCCCGACAGCGGCACCCCTGTCGTGCCACCGCATCAGGCCGTGCCGCCTGCGCGCAACTGCGTCAACCCGCGCGATTATCTGCGGCCGTTCTACGGTTCGGTCGTGCAGGCGGTGCGCGAAATCTATGTCGGCTCGGTGGGCTGGTACGAGGCCGATCCGGTTGCGTTGCGTCCGGTGCCACCGAAGCGTCGCGCCGAATCGACCGTGGCGCTGATCTGCGTGCCCAAGCCTGACGGCAGCGGCGCGATGATCTGCGGCGCCGAAGCGGTCAACATCGCCGCCGCCGACGCGCTGGCCAAGGCGGACCGGCACAAGCAGGCCGGTGAGATCGACGAAGCCGTCGCGCAGTACCAGTGGGCGGCGGAACTTGCGAGCCTGGTCGTGCGCGCCTACACCCAGCTCGTGCCGACCGACGCGATTGCCGAGCCGCAGGCACTGAAGCCGGCCAAGCAGATCAAGGCGCGCGCGTTCCTCGGCCTGGCCGAGCCCGAGCTGAATCCCAATTGGCGCAATTTCTACATTACTGCCGCGCACGAGCTGCAGGGGCTGCCGCTGCCCAGCGACATCAAGGGCGGCCTCGTCGCACCGGGCGTCATCAGCGCACTGCCCGCGGGCGGCTGGGTCAACTCGCTGACCCTGCGCCTGCGTGCCGAAATCACCGCGCGCGAAGCGGTCAACAAGTCTTTCGGCTTCTGGTTCCCGGCCGAAGGCAACCAGGGTTTCGGCGCGCAGGGCTATCGGCTGCAGCTACGCCACGGCATCGCCGAATTCGTCGAGCAGACGCCGCGCGGCGCACCGCTGAGTCAGAGCGATGTCGCCGCTGCCGACTACGGCATCTCCATGACCAAGCCGGCGCTCGATGCCTTGCTGCTGGCCGAAGCGCGCGGCGCCGACGAGTTCGCGAAGGTCTGGGCGGACCTCGTACGCAGCGGTCAGATCCAATGCCTGCGCAGCGGCGGCGGCAATGCCTGCATCGACGAGTTCGCGAAACATTTTCGGCTGTATTTCGATCCGAAGCCGACCGGCTTGCCGCCGCTGGCGGATCGGTAGCGCAGGCGGGCTCGGTGGAATGTGCGACCACCCTGCCGGGCTCTCCGGCAGGGTGGAGCAGGGCGCCGCCGTGTCATGACCTTGCACGTCATTGCGGCGGTGCGCCCGTGCGCCCAAGCTATCGCGCCATCGCCGATCGTCGGCGCTGACACGAGCAGTGAGGACATCCATGACGACGCCGAACACCGCTGCACAGAATGACAAGGCGCAGGCATTTCGCGCCCTGCATACGCCCGGCCGCCCGCTGGTTCTTTTCAACATCTGGGACGCCGGCAGCGCAAAGGCCGTAGCTGCGGCGGGCGCGGCGGCGCTGGCCACCGGCAGCTGGTCGGTTGCCGCGGCGAACGGCTATTCCGACGGTGAGCAGGTGCCGCTGGATCTGGCACTCGCCAACCTGCGCCGCATCGTCGCGTCGACGACGCTGCCGGTCACGTTGGATCTCGAAAGCGGCTACGGTGCGAACGCCGAGGATGTCGGTCGTTCGGTAGCCGCGGCGATCGACGCCGGCGCGATCGGCTGCAATCTCGAAGACAGCTATCCAGCCGACGGCAGCCTCCGGCCCGTCGCCGAGCAGGCCGCGCGGCTCGCGCAGGCACGTGCCGCCGCGCAGCGCAGCGGCATCGCATTCTTCATCAATGCGCGCACCGATGTGTTCTTCCAGCGTCCGGCCGAGGAACACGATGCGGGCATGGTCGCGCAGGCGCTGGAACGCGCACAGGCCTATGCCGCTGCCGGCGCCGACGGACTGTTCGTGCCCGGCCTTGCCGATGTGCAGATGATTGCCGACCTTGTCGCGGCATCGCCGCTGCCGGTCAACATCATGGTCGGCGCGGCGACACCGTCATTCGATCGCCTCGCCGCGGCGGGTGTCGCGCGCATCAGTCATGGGCCGGGGCCGTATCGCGCGGCGATGAAGGCGCTGGAGACAGCGGCGGCGGCGATCTATCGCGGTGCCTGAGCGATGGCCTTCGCCGGACGCACACAGACCGCACCGTGCCCGCGGCGACGCCGGCACGCGTGGTGCGCTCACTATCTATCGGTGCTACGGGACTGTTGCGACTGCAGGCGACATCAAGGCAGCGCGTTAGGGGCGCGCGTTGCCGGCGGATTGAGCATCAGCGCATGAGCTGCCGTGCGGGACACCTCAGTCGGTTGCGCCGCCTGCATCAGCGCGAACCCATTTCGTTTGAGGGCCGCGATATCAGCGCGCCGTAGGCAAGCGTGCGGCGATCCCTTCACGCTGGTCCCACCGGTCCTTCGCCGCAACCGCGAACATCAGCGTGATCATCACCGCGAGCACGTTGACCGCGACGATGAAGTTAGGGTCGCTGGTCAGGCGGAAATCCATAGCCAGGCCCAGGCGCAGCAGATAGATCGCGTCGGGCTGGCGCAGGCTGAAGATCTGCAGTCCCCAGAAGATCGTGCCGGCGACGAGGACGGCAAACGTCGGCCGCATGAGCTTCCACGTCAGCAGGATGCCGAGGACGAGCAGCACGCCGAGCAGCAGCGCGGCGGTGAACAGATGGCCGGTCGCGCGCAACTTCTCGTTGCCGAGCATCGGCAGGACGACGACGGCGCCGAGCACGACATTGATTGCGGTCCAGGCGAACAGTAGCCATTCCAGTGGGGTTTTCGTCGTGCGGTTCTGCGGCATGGCAAGTGTTCCGGCAGCGGGATGCAGGGAGACGTGGGTCGGGGCGCGCATTCTGGCATGGCTGGCGCCGCCGGCCGGCACGTCGCGCAAGCGGGCGCATCGCAGGCGGAACGTTGCGTCGATTTCGCTGCGCCGCGGCTTGCGCGCCGCGGCGCAGCGGGCGAGTCTTCACGGACTGTGTTTACCGCCGAGGCTCCCGATGATCCGCCCGACCGCGCTTGCGCTTGCCTGCTGTGTTTCTTTCTCCGCCCTCGGCGCCGATAGCGCGCGCTATACGGCC
>JAAFHE010000614.1 GCA_013298265.1 Lysobacterales bacterium
TGCTCTTCCGATCTCGGTGTTTCGTCGAGTTCGACCAGCGTGAAGTCCGACGGCGTGTACGACGCGCGGAAGAACGCGCCGGTCAGGAACTGGTTCGTCGTGCCATCGCCGGCCTGGCCGGAGGCGGCGCTGCCGACCGGGCGGCAGTAGGAGTTCTGGAAGTTCCAGTAGACGACCAGCGACGCGGCGTTGCCGGAGTTGATGCCGCAATGGGCCGCGGTTAGGAAAAACGGCTTCTTGTCCTGCGCGGTGTTGTTGAGCAGGCTCCCGGTGCAGAACGTGCTGCCGCCCGTGGAGTACACCGCGACCGAGCGGATCTGGTCGCGGTACGGATCGCCTTCGGGGCACATCACGTCGACGTTGCACGAGCCGGACACGTCGCCGGCGTCTTTCGGTCCGGCGCCGCTGAGCTCGCTCGCGACGCGGTTGAAGCCGCGATAGTCGTGGTTGACTGAGGTCAGCTCGAGCTGCAGCAGCTTGCGCTGTGCGTTGGGCACGACGACTTCGACGACGACATCGTCACCGGCAACGACGGGAGTCCACAATTGCCCATGTTCTGCATTGTCTTTTGCGCCAAAGATACGCACGAGCGAGCGGTCGCCGTCGGCCTTGAGGCCGGCCGGGTAGACCAGCAGGCGGCCGCCTTCGGGCATGTGATAGCGGGTGAAGCCGAGGTTGATCGTGTACGCGCCGGGCGAGGTGATCCGCAGGCGCCACAGGCTGGTCTGCGCGTCGAGCGCTTCCCAGGTGCCGGCCTTGTCCGGCGTGATCTGCACGGCGATGGGTGCGGCGAAGCGCGGCGGCAGGTCCTGCGCACGCCGTGTGGCGTCTTCACGCGTCAGCGTGGCCAGATCCACGGCTGGCATGACCTGGTGTTCCACGCGCGCCAGCGGGCGGAGCGTGTGATCGAACGCAGCCGGCGAGTCGGCTGCGGCGAAACTGGCACTGCAGGCCATGGCCGAGCCCAGCGCCATGCACAATGCGGCAAAACGATTCCGAGTACTCATTGGCATTTCTCCACATTAGGACAGGGGTCACGCACGAAACGGCGCAGAGGCCGTCAGCTTCGAGCCAGAAGGGTCTATCTGGGACGAAACCCCGCTACTATCGTCGCTCCGATCAATCGCGTATTGATCGGTTCCGACAGTCGCGGCGTCGGATCGGGCAGGAGCGGCGCAGCCGCGCAGTAATGCCTCATGGTGGGAGACGGCAATGTCCACAATCCGACAGCGTGCTGGTGGCGGCATGTCGGGCGGGATTTCCATGTCGGCTTCGATGCTGTCCATGCAATCCGCCGCTGCGGTCGCCGAGCGCCTGTTCGATTGCGCCCAGGACACGCTGTTCTTCGTCAAGAACCTCGAAGCGCGCTACGTCGCGGTGAATCGCACGCTCGTCGACCGCTGCGGCGTGCGCAGCAAGGACGAGCTGATCGGCCGCACTGCGGACGAGCTGTTTCCGGAGCCCTACGGTTCGTTCTATTACGCGCAGGACCGCGTGGTGCTCGACGAGCGCGTCGAAATGCACAATCGGCTGCAGCGAGTGCCGCAGGCTGGCGGCGGCGCGAGCTGGTGCATTTCGTATAAATTTCCCATCATCGATGCCGGGGAAGTGGTCGGTCTCTGCGGCATCTGCCGCCATGTCGATCCGTCCGACGAAAGCATCAACCGCGTAGCGCGCGCGATCGACTACCTGCACCAGCACTACGGCGAGTCCGTGCGCATTGATGTGCTCGCGCGCGTGGCCGGGCTCGGCACGCGCCGGCTCGAGCGCCTGGTCAAGCGCCTGTTCGACCTGACGCCGATGCAGTTGCTCGCGCGCACGCGCATTGACGCGGCGGCCAAGCTGCTGGTGCGCAGCGACGACAGCGTCGCCACGGTCGCCAGCGCCTGCGGCTACAGCGACCAGAGCGCGTTTACGCGCCAGTTCAAGACACTGACCGGTGCGACGCCGCTGCGTTATCGCGACGAGAAGCGGCGAGGTATCGCCGGCACGCAGCGGCACGGCTGAGCGGGCGCTGCCGCGTTCACGCCGTCGCCACGGCGGTGCCGCGGCGTGCTGCGTTATCATCGGCCGGTCGGGCATACGCCCGTGGTTGCGGGCCTGCTACATGCGCCAGTTGCGAATCACGCTGACTCCTTGGACGTGCTTGGCTGCTCTGCGACGCCGCGATACGAACCTACGGCGCGAGGGCGTGATCCGCAAAGAAGCCGAATCCCTGCAAACGATGCCGGGTCGCCTCACGACGACACTGGCGGGATGTTTCCTGCTGCTGGCCGGCGCGACCGCGACCGCGCAGTTCGATGCCCGCGGCGTGGTCGTACCGCTGGAACCCGTGCAGCACATTTCGGTCGGCGGCGCGTTCACCTGCGCCGCGGTCGGACCCGGCAGCGTGTATTGCTGGGGCAACAACATCTACGGCCAGATCGGCACTGGCAATGGCATCGCCTCGGTCGATCCGCTGCCGATCCGAGGTCTGCCCAGTACGCCCATCGACGGACTCAGCGCGGGCCGCGGACACGCCTGCGTGCTGACCCAGGGCGACCTGTGGTGCTGGGGCCTGAACGAGTACGGCCAGCTCGGTGACGGCACGCTCGAGGACAGCTACGAGGCGGTCCGCGTGCAGGGTGTGAGCGGCGCGGCGACGCGTGTCGCCGCCGGCGACTACCACACCTGCGCCGTGATCGGCGGCGCATTGCAGTGCTGGGGCAACAACTTCTACGGCCAGCTCGGCAACGGCAACGATCAGGATGCGACCGTGCCGGTCGCGGTCGCCGCGCCGAGCGGTAGCGTCAGCCAGGTCAGTGCCGGCGCTCTGCACACCTGCGCCGTCATCGCCGGCGCCGCATGGTGCTGGGGCGAGAATCTCTCGGGCCAGCTCGGTGACGGCAGTCCGGCCGTCGCGCGCTACGCGCCGGTCGCCGTCGCGAACCTCGGCGACGCGGTCAGTGAGATATCAGCGTCATTGGTGCACACCTGCGCGCGGACCGGCAGCGCGCTCTACTGCTGGGGCAACAACGACTACGGCCAACTCGGCGTCGGCGATGTGCTGCAGCGGCTTGCGCCCACGCTTGTCGACAGCTTTCCGCTCGCTACGCTCGGCATCGCGACGGGCACGCGGCATACCTGCGCGCGGGGTGCCGACGGCGTGTACTGCTGGGGCAACGGCACCTACGCCCAGACCGGCCAATTCGGCAACTCGAGTGTGCCGCAAGCGGTGGCGGGCGTCGGCGCGACGCTGGAACTGTCCACCCGCAACTCGCATACCTGCG
>JAAFHE010000615.1 GCA_013298265.1 Lysobacterales bacterium
AACCGCTGAGGCGCTGACAGTCATCGCCAACAACAAAAAAACCCCGCCACTGGCGGGGTTTTTTGTTGTTGGTACTGTGCTTGGAATCAATCCAGCTTGAGCGACTTCTTGGTCCGCTCGCGACGGCCCGATTCCTTGGCCCGGTACTCGTCCTCGCAGCTATTCCGCTCGACCATCACGCAATCCAGGTACTCGCTGATCTCCACGAGTGCGGCACGGATCGCCTTGCCGGCCGGGGTGTTCTTTTCGGAAGCCAGATTGCCGCCGAAACCGCCGCGATAGACACCGACCTCAACGCCGCCGCCCGATGCGCGGCCTTCGATCGTGCGCGAGAACTCGATGTCGCCGGTGCTGGTATTGACGACACGCACGTCCACAGCCAGGTAGGCATCACTCTTCTTGCCGCCGAGCGAGATGCCTTTGAAGCTGATGCCGCCACCCGTGGACTGGGTGTTTTCCTCATAGGCCGTCACGGTGCCCATGACGAGGTAGTCGGCACCAGTAACCTTGCCCATCTTCGCGCCAGTTCCAGAACGCACGCGTCCCGAGGCGGCCAGGTTCTGCTCTTCGAGCACCTTGTCGAGCTTGGCGCGCTCGACGATCGTGAAATTGCCGCTGGAGCCCAGCTCATTGGACAGCATGCCCGAGAGCTCCCAACCCACGCCCCCGCGCCACCAGCCGGCGCCGGTTTCGTTCTTGAACTCGGCCACGCCGATCGCGATCTTGCCGCCAGCGGCCAGCACCGGGCTCGCCGCGAACGCGCCAGCGAAAGCCAGCGCAACACCCAGAACCCACTGTTTCATTTGCCCTGCTCCTCAGTATTGCGGATTAGTACGGCTACCCCCTGCCGCCCCGCGGCGCCGGCCCAAACCCGGTCTCCGCATAAGCAGGTGAATTCTGACGTTCGCTGTACGAACGGCGTCATTCTAGCGATGGCGCCATGGCCATCGCCAGCAGCGGCCGTTCGCGTCGTTTGCCTGAACGCAACCGGGCAGCGGATCCGAACAGGAACCCCACCGCCCTGCTCATGGAATACGCAATACAAGGGCAAAAGAGGTCACGCGGCTCACGGCCGGCCAGGCCGCGGCTCAGCCGGGGTCTACGGGCCGGCCATTGGCCCACCCGAGGCGAACATTGCCACTTAATACATATTTACAAAGTAACACGAAGACCCGAGGATGGAACTTGCGCGAACAGCGAGGGTCGCCAGGCGCATTAACCGCAGTGCAACCTCAGGTTAACGTCGCTTGCACAACGCTTGAGTAAGCTGTGCGCTCCGCGATCGACTCAGGGAAATCTTGCCATGCGCATATTGCGCACTTTGGAAACACGCGTACTTGGCTACGTGATCGAACGCATCGACGAGCGTGACCATCTCGGCACCGTGCGTGCAACCTGGTACGAAGTGCTTTGCCCCGAGCATGGCAATGTACTTGGCAGCGGTGCGGCCCGGGCCGACGCCGAACGCATCGTCATCCGCCGTGAACTCGAACAGGCGCGCCGCGCGCTGCCCTTGAACGCGCCGGTCATGGCAGCCTGACAGCCACGCCGCCGCACTGCGGCACGGCAGGCAAACTGGCCCCGCACGCGGCTTGCTGCGGACGCGGCGGAACGGCACAGTGTCGCTCCCCTCCGTTCCGTTATCCGCATGCCCGACTGCACTGTCTACTACAACCCCTCCTGCTCCAAGTGCCGCGCCCTGCTCGCGCTACTGGACGAACGCGGCATCGCACCACAGCTGATTGATTGCCTGCAGACGCCACCGACGGATGCGGAACTGCGCCGGCTAGTCGATCTGCTCGGCGTTGAAGCGGTGCAATTGCTGCGCCGCGAGAGTCCCGACTATGCGGCACTGGAGTTCGGCAATAGCCAACCCGATGCCGGCGGCATAGTCGCCGCGCTGCATCGCTTCCCCCAACTGCTGCAGCGGCCCGTAGTAGTCCGCGGCGACCGGGCGCTGGTCGCGCGGCCGCCCGAGCGCGCTCTGGATCTGTTCCGGGACGCCCGTGGATAAATTGCAGGCCATGCAGTTGTTCGTGCGCGTAGTCGACACCGGCAGCTATACGGCCGCCGCTGATCAGATGGAGATCTCGCGCGCGCTCGCGAGCAAGCTGGTGCAATCGCTGGAAGAACTGCTCGGCGTGCGCTTGCTGCACCGGACCACGCGCAAGCTCAGCCTGACCGAAGCAGGCCAACGCTATTACCAGCGCGTCAGCGAGATTCTCGGCAATCTGAACGAAGCGGAGGCGCTGGCCTCCGAACTGCAGGCCGAACCACGCGGCCGCCTGCGCGTGTCGGCACCGATGTCATTCGCAATCCATCATCTCGGCAGCGCAGTCGCCGAATTCCAGCAGCGCCATCCACGCATAGAACTGGAACTCACCCTCAACGATCGCCAGGTGGATCTCGTCGACGAGGGTTTCGACATGGCCGTGCGCATCGCGCGCCTGGCCGACTCCAGCCTCGTCGCACGACGCATCGCCCCCTGCCGACTGCTGTTGCTCGCCAGTCCAGCCTATCTCGCCCGCGTTGGCGCACCGCAGCATCCACAGGATCTGGCCGCACACAATTACTTGAGCTACACCCTCGCCGCGCGGCGCGACGAGATCGTGCTCGTCAACGAAGGCGAGCGCCATACCGTGAATCTCGGCGGCAGCTTGCGCGTCAACAACGGCGACGTGATCGCCTCAGCGGCCGTGGCTGGCCTCGGCATCTGCCTGTCACCGAGTTTTCTGATATGGCAACGCGTGCGGCGCGGCGAGCTCGTACCCGTGCTGCCGCAATGGCAGATTCCCGACATCGGGGTCTACGCCGTGCATCCGGCCGGACGCACACTGCCGGCCAAAACGCGCAGCTTCATCGACTTTCTCGTCGAACGGTTCGGTCCGGAGCCCTATTGGGACAGGCCGCAAGACTGAGTTCAGCGCGGCTCGCCGGACAAATCTTTCCGCCGGATTTTTGCCGCACCGCAGCAGTCGGCCGCAGTACCTGCGGGTTGCTATTTGCGACGACGGTTCTTGTCTTATAGTCGGCGATCACTTTCCAGACCGTCCGCTGGATCGTATCCCTTCGGCACACGCCGACGGTGCGGATCGCACCGCAAGTACCCGGCAACGATGGCGGATGTTCTCGCAAACCGGTGTTGTCATGTAGGCAGTTGCGGCGCTCTCATGTCGCACCGCGGGGAAGTCAGTATGTCTTGCTGCTATTTTTGGGGAGTCACCATGCGCAAACCGTTGTATCTCGCCCTCGTTGCCCTGCTC
>JAAFHE010000616.1 GCA_013298265.1 Lysobacterales bacterium
TGATGCGCGCCTACCCATGCTGCATCGCATCAACCGATGGCGCATCCGCGCGTGAGTACGATGACCCGAGACGAAGGCGCGAGCGGTGCGCGCCTGAGGGCAGCGCCGCCGTCGGGCGCTTCAACACGCGGAAAAATCGGCCCCGCTGCACCGGGGCCGTGTTCGCTTCAATCCGTCACTTTCGCGCCCAGGGTGGCGGCGGCAACGACTGCGGCTGGGTCAGGTCGAACTCGACGCGGAACAGCCGGTTCGGCCGTGCGAGTTCGTAGACGAAGCGCTGCGCGTCCAGTTCGACGGCCCACACGTTACTGATCGAAACCGTGCGATCACGCGCGCGGAACAGTGCCATCGAATACACGTCGGCGGGAAACTCGAAGCGCCACTGATCCGCCGCTTGTTGCGCCAGCTTTTCTTCCGACAGCACACGGCTGTTGCCGCCGTACAGCGTGATCGCATCGTCTATGCCGTCGGCATCGCGATGCTCATGCTTGAGCCGCAGCACCTGGCGCCGGCCGTCGAGCGTGATCACCCAGGTGCGCGAATGGTCGTCACCGACATGGAACGGAATGCGCACCGTATTGTCATCGCAGTCGCGCACGTGCATGACGAGCGGCTTGCCGGCAAACGGGTCGTCGGCAGTGGCCGGTGTATCGGCGACGATGCGGCCGGCGAACGCCTTGCCGCAGAGGCTGCGCAGACGCAGGAAAAAGGCCTCCTGCGGCGACGACGCGACCGGCTCGGCGATGTCGGCGGCCTGGGCGGACTCGGGCCGGGGAGAAGGGACGCAGGCCGACAGCAGCGCGGCCAGCACGAAGGAAGCAATGCAATAACGATAGGGTCTGGTCATCCGGAAACGGTAGCGATTCGACGCCGCGGCGGCAACCCATGCGTGCCGGGCGACCCGGGCATGGCGCCTGCGCCGGGAAACGGCACGGCTATACTCCGCCCCCGCCCCGCCCGACCGGAATCCGCATGCCCGCCGTCCTTCCGCATGCCGCGTCCTACGACGCGGCCGACACCTTTCTCGGCCATCCCAAGGGCGTCTACGTCTGCTTCTTCACCGAGATGTGGGAGCGTTTCTCGTTCTACGGCATGAAGGCGCTGCTGCTGCTGTATCTGCTGCAGCACCACAAGTTCGGCGACGAGGTCGGCTATGACGTGATCGGTGCCTACGGCGGCCTGGTCTATTGCCTGCCGGTCATCGGCGGCCTGCTCGCCGATCGCTGGCTCGGCATGCGCAAGGCGGTGCTGTTCGGCGGACTGCTGCTGGTGCTGGGCCATGCGGGCATGGCGTTCGAAGGGCACGAGGCACGCATCGTCGACGGCGTGACGCAGCGCGACGAGGGCGCGCTGTTCGCGTTCTATTTCTCGCTGTCGCTGATCATCATGGGCGTAGGTTTCCTCAAGCCCAACATCTCGACCATCGTCGGCAAGCTCTACGCGCCCGACGATCCGCGCCGCGATTCCGGCTTTGCGCTGTTCTACGCCGGCATCAATCTCGGTTCGCTGCTCGCGTCCATCATCTGCGGCTATCTCGGCCAGACCCTGGGCTGGGCCTACGGCTTCGGCATCGCCGGCTTCGGTATGCTGCTCGGCCTGCTGCAATTCCTCTGGGGCCAGAAATACCTGCGCGGCCATGCGGAGGCGCCGGACCCGGTACGCCTGCGCGAACGCGTCGCCGGCATACCGCGCGAATGGCTGATCTATGCGGGCGCCGCCGCCGGCCTGCTGCCGGTCACGGGCCTGATGTGGGCCGTGGCCAATGGCGCATTCAAGCTCGGTGGCGAGATCACGCCGGCGCTCGCGCTGATGATCCTCATGATGCTGGCCGTACTCGGCTGGTTCGCGTGGTTCATCACGACGCAATGCAACCGCGTGCAGCGCCACCAGATGATCGCGCTGATATCCATGATCGCGATGTGCCTGGTGTTCTTCACGCTGTACGAGCAGACCTACGGCTCCTGGGTCACCTTCACCGACCGCCTGCTCACGAAGGATCTCGTTCCGGCGCTGGTGCAACCCACGCCGACGCTGACCTGGAGCGGCGACTGGCTCGCCAACCTGAGCCTGTTCGTGCAGACCGCGCCGTGGTCCATCGTCGTGCTGCTGCTCGCGCCGGGCGCGTTCGTCGTCGCGGCACGCCTGTCCGACCGCGACCCGCAGTCGCGCGCGCCGCGTGTGCTGTTCGGCAGCGTCGTCGTCGTCGCGCTGGTGCTGCTCGTGCGCGACTGCCTGGTGCTGCCGCAGACCGCCGGCTCGCTGACCTACCTCGGCGCGATGTTCCTGGTGCTGCTCGCGCCGCTGTTCAGCGGCCTGTGGGGCTGGCTCGACGCGCGCGGCGCGGATCCGTCCAAGCCGGTCAAGTCAGCGCTGGGCCTGCTGCTGGCCGGTCTTTCCTTCCTGCCGCTGCTGTGGGCGGCGCAGCACGCCGGCGCCACCGGCCAGCAGGCCAGCGTGTGGTGGCTGGTTGCCGCTTATTTCATTCTGGAACTTGGGGAAATGTGCCTTTCGCCGGTCGGCCTGTCGGCGGTGAGCCAGCTATCCGTGCCGCGCGTGGTCAGCCTGATGATGGGCACCTGGTTCCTCGCGACCGCGTTCTCCGAGACCCTGGCCGCGCAGTTCGGCAAGCTCGCCGCAATCGAGATTCCCGCAGGCACCACGCTCGCCTTTGCCGACGCGGGCGCCAAATACTCGCACCTGTTCAGCGTGATGCTCTGGATCGGCCTGGGCTGCGCCGTGGTCGCGTTCGCGCTGGCTCCGCTGCTGCGCCGCCTCATGCACGGCGTGCGCTGAGCGCAACGTCTGCCGGGCGCGCATGCGGCGTGCCGGCGACGATGTCCTCGGCAAGGCCGAACGCGGTCGTCATGCCCAGGCCGCTGTGGCCGGGCGCCGCGACGACGGTGACGCCGGGCGCCGCGTGAATCGCGACGCTGCCAGCCGGCGCGTGAAGCTGCGGCAGTGTCCAGCCCTGGACGATGCGGCAGTCGGGCAGCTCGACCAGACGGCGCAGCGCGACCAATGCATGGCGCTGACCGGCATCGGACTCGTCGACCGCGAGGCCGGCATCGACGACGAGTTCGCCGCTGCCGTTCTGCAGCAAGCGCAGATCGGGCGTGGCACCCGCCTCGCCCGCACCGTGCCCGTGCGGACCCGACGCCGCGGGCGAGGCCTGTCGCGCCAGCGCTGTCGCGCTGCAGAGCATGGCGCCGAGGCGGAACCCGTCCGGCTGCGTGGCAAGGCGCAGCAGCAGGCGCCGCTGC